>CAZBET010000258.1:0-2502 GCA_964490995.1 uncultured Dehalococcoidia bacterium | reverse complement strand
AAGACAGCCAGCACCCGCCACACTGACAAGCCTAGGAAGCGACCCCGAGCCCCATTCCGTCTCGCTTTCCAAAACATGCGGGGGTTGTCCCACTGCAGGAAGCGAGCTACCAAATGAACAACTGAAGAGAACTGCGTAGCAAACAGGCAGAGCAAGCCTTGACGGGATAGACCATATGAGGTATCTTCTGCTCACCTACCACTGGCCCATTTTGACCCGTCCACAGGTGGCCCCTTTTGGGTGTCCGGTGACAGCAACCTCAGGGTGGGAACTCCTTGCTCTCCGGACGAAGCGCTTGATGGAAGCATAGGCATAACCGAAGCCGCAGTCCGCCTTCAGATCCTGCCGGACGGGCTGTGCTGTCAGACCACGGGCCGCCCCCGCCTCAATGAGGGTACGGTAGGGCTCTACCGCGCTCTGTGGGCCGGGGGACACCCTGGACGGTTTTGAGCCAGAGCCGGTGGACGGGTTGGCCGGTTTTGCCGACCGCCGGGGATCGTATTTCGCCACCGTCTGCCGAGAAACCCCAGCCTCTCGGGCGACCTGTCGGTAGCTCCAGCCTAATTCAAGTAGCGCCAAGATTCGTTGCCTATCAGCCATCTTCAGGTAGTTTCCCACGGGCATCTCCGTCTTCTGCAGACAGAGTATGCCCTCTGTTCCCCTACCTCAGGTGGCTGGTCTTAACCTGTCCCTCCCTGGCTGGTTTTGCCTGTCCGCTAACACTCTCAAGTTGTCTTTCTCCTGTTTCTGAACATGGTAGGTCAACTATATGGGTTGGATAGGAGAAAGGGCAAGTGCGACCCTGCCAGACTCTCCTAGCTTATTGTGTACAGTCTCATTAGTTCACCTCCACACCTTCCCAAATTGATCAACCGCTTCCTGCGCCTGTTCTTTGCTAATCAATATCCACAGTGACCACCTTAAGCTGGCTATATTCGTACAGGCCATACTTGGAACCTTCCTTACCCACGCCGCTCTCTTTGAACCCCCCCCAAGGCAATTCGGCGCCCCCACTGGTGGTATCATTCGCACAGATGGTACCGGCCTGTAATTCGTTAGCGAACCTGATTGTCTTACCCTTGTCCTTCGAGAAGACTCTAGCAAACAGCCCAAAGGTATTATCATTAGCTAGAGCTATCACCTTGTCCTCCGAAGAGAATGGTTCCATGATACAGGCTACCGGACCGAAGATCTCCTCCCTGGCTATGGTCATATTCTGCTTAACGTGGGTGAAAACGGTAGGCATAACGAAGTAGCCTTCGTCCAAAGGCGGCTTGGCAGGTCTCTTCCCACCGAGAACCAGCTTGGCACCTTCATTAGTACCTGACTTGATGAAGCCTTCAACCCGGGCACGATGCTCGGCGCTGACCACTGGGCCCATCATTGTCTTTTCATTGGCGGGGTCGCCCACCACTACTTTCTTAGACTCGGCTACAAACCTTTCGACAAATTCATCATATAGTTCTCTGTGGACATAGAACCTACCGGGGGAAGAACATACTTGGCCCGTATTCCTGTATTGCGATGAAACACTCTTACCTATGGCTACATCCATATCGGCGTCTTCCAGAATAATCACCGGGTTCTTGCCCCCTAGTTCCAGCTGTACGCGTTTTACGGTGCGGCTGGCAAGCTCCATTATCCTCTTACCAACTTCACAGCTTCCGGTGAAGGCTACCAGACCGACGTGGGGATGAGAGGCGAGCGCTTCACCTACGATGCTGCCGGGCCCGGTGACAACGTTCACTACACCTGGAGGTATGTCCAGTCCTGCGAGTATCTCGGCGAACTTGAGAGCAGGCAGGGAATCGATAGTCGGCGGTTTGACGACGCAGGTATTACCTGTGCCAAGGGCTGCGGACACCTTCTCTGTAACCATCAGAAGGGGAAAGTTCCACGGTGTAATGATGGCATTGACCCCTATCGGTTCCCGTTTGGTGTATGCCAGCATTCTGGTATCAGCCGGGACAATATCGCCAGTCAGCAATGACTCGGCAGTCTCAGCTACCCATTCAAATGAGTGGGCCCCCTCGAGGGGCAGGTCTCTAGCCATCGTTAGAGGTGTGCCATGGTCAATGATCTCCAACCTGACAAGGTCCTGAGCATTCTCCCTGAGTGCCGCCGCAATCTGGCGCATTATCTGGGAACGTTCCTTCTGGGGTTTCTTCGACCAAGCAGGGAAGGCTTTCCTAGCAGCTTCGACGGCTATATCGGCATCCCTCTTGCCCCCCAGAGGGACGCGGGCTATTTCTTCTTCTGTAGCCGGATTGACCACTGTATAAGTCTTGCCTGATGCGGCTTCAACCCACTTTCCATCTATCCACATCTTGTAGTCCTGCATATTCTGCCTCTTTCATTCCATAGTACTATTGTCTACTTGTTTCTCCTAGTTTTCATAAACGATCGAGTTTGGCGCCTTGTCTTGAATCCTCCTTTCGAGCGGGCCCGTCTTTGCCGTTGACTCTAATAATTCCCCCAGCTTGCAGATATGCTGGGTCAACT
>CAZBET010000257.1:0-2502 GCA_964490995.1 uncultured Dehalococcoidia bacterium | reverse complement strand
AATCAGGAAGTCTACCTCGTACCTCAGACCATTCTCGTCGATTCTGAGGTTCTTGTTCAGAGGAGTCACCATCGCGGGGAAAACCCCCTCAAACTTCCTCATTCCTACGTCCCTCCGTCTCCTTAAGCGATTGCCGCGGCTCGATCCCGCCACGGCTCGGGTTGTCAGAAGGCCAGCCTGACTACCACCGGATCACGCTTGCTGCCCACGTGAAACCGGACCCAAAGGCCACCATCAAGATGAGACTGCCCTCCCGTATGGCGCCTTGCTCCAGCAATTCGCTCAGGAGGAGGGGGAGCGATGCTGCTGTCGTGTTCCCACAGCGCTGGATGTTGTTGTAGAACTTCTCCTGGGGAACCCCCAACTGTTGAGCAGCGAACTGGTTTATGCGGAGATTGGCTTGATGAGGCAGGAAGAAATCTATGTCCTCGATCTTGAGGTTGTTTGCCTGTAACGCCTCTTGAATCACCTCCGGGATCTTTGTTACCGCCATCTTGAAGACTTCCTTGCCCTTCATCTTGGGCCAGATCCGGCCTTCGTCCAGAGTCTTATGGGTGAGGTAGGGCTTCTTGCTTATGTCCCAGATTTCCAGTTTCAAGATGTCCGCATACCGTCCGTCTGCGTGAAGGTGTGTGGAGAGTATTCCCCGCGACGGGTCATCCGAGGGCCCCACAATCACCGCGCCTGCGCCATCCCCGAACAGCACCGCCACGTCTCGTCCTTCGAGGGTGAAGTTCAGTGCGCTGGAATGGACCTCCGCGCCGACAACAAGGATCCTCTTGTACATGCCGACCCTGATGAAGGCGTCTGCAACGGCGAGACCGTACAGGAAACCAGTGCACTGATTCCTGACATCCATACAGCCGATTTCGGAAAGGCCCAACTTCCTTTGCAGATACACTCCACTCCCAGGAAAATGGTGGTCCGGACTCAGCGTGGCAAAGATGATGAAATCTATGTCCTCAGCCTTCATCCCTGCGTTCTTCAGGGCATCGCGAGAAGCTTCCAGAGCGAGGTCTGAACAGTAGACCCCTTCATCCGCATAACGTCTTTCCACGATCCCGGTGCGCTGCTGGATCCATTCGTCACTCGTCTCGAACATCTTCTCCAGGTCAAAATTGGTCACGCGCCGTTCCGGCAGGTATCGGCCCACTCCAAGTATTCTTGCTCTTGTCACTGAAAGCGGTCCTCCTTGCGTTTGCGCCAGTCAGTGGCTCGTTTCCTCCTCAGCCTCAACCACCCCAAGGGGCATCGTCAAGGCCCTCGACCGCCGTAATTGTAGCCTTCGCTGCCAGATTCTGCAACACACGCACGTACGTACGTATTGCTTTTCCCGCGGTTTCTTCTACAATATCGAGTGAGAAGTTGAACAGGTGCAAGGAGGAATGCAATGAAGCACGCGCTTAGGAATGCCTCGCTCATCCTCATCGTGGTAGCTCTATTGGTGGCAGCGGTATCCTGCCAGCCAACGCGCTACCGCCTCGATATCGGCGTCAATCCTCCAGGGTCCGGCACCGTGAGCGGGCCCGCTAGCGGCGAGACGCACAGCCAGGGCACATCGCTCACCCTGACGGCCATACCGGCACCAGGCTATGAGTTCATCGAATGGTCTGGAGACGCTTCCGGGACAGACGCGACCATGACGATTGCCATGACCTCAGAAAAGGAAGTGGTCGCCAACTTCGCCGCTGTCCGCTATAGCCTGTCCGTGACGGTGAGCCCCACAGCGGGCGGGAGCGTGAGCCCAACAGGAGGGACCTTCGACAGCGGCAGCGTCGTCACCCTGACAGCCACGCCAGCGCCGGGCTACCAGTTTGTATCGTGGTCCGGAGACGCCTCCGGCACGGGCCAGACGGTGGAGTTGCCAATGAACTCAGACAAGAGCGTGATCGCCAACTTCGGCACCACCCGCCATAACCTGTCGGTGACAGTTACGCCGTCGGGAAGCGGCACCGTGAACCCGAGCGGCGGCATGTATGAGAGCTATACGCTCCTCGCCCTCACAGCGACGCCGGCGCCGGGATTCAGGTTTGGCTCGTGGTCGGGCGATGCCTTCGGCACTTCACCTACCATAGGGGTCACGATGGATTCGAACAAGAACATCACCGCCATCTTCACCCCCATACAGTATAGGCTATCCGTTGCTGTGTCGCCGACTCAGGGCGGCGCGGTGAGCCCGGCTCCAGGAGCCTACGACGCCGGCACCGCCGTCACGCTGACTGCGGAGCCCAATTCCTGCTATGAGTTCGCAACATGGTCAGGGGATGCGGCAGGGACGAGCCCGAGGGCTGCCGTGACGATGAACTCGGACGTGAGCGTGGTTGCCAACTTCGATCGGCTCTCACAGCACTTCGCGAAGCAGATGGCCCCAGGTACGATCGTGGGTTCCTACGCGACCTACCACAAGGAGTTGGGGGTCGGCGAGCAGGTCGAAGGGTCCGTGCAGCTAACAGGCGCGCCCGAGCTCACCGACTGGAGCTTCGAGTTCAGCTTCCAGGTCAT
>CAZBET010000256.1:0-2509 GCA_964490995.1 uncultured Dehalococcoidia bacterium | reverse complement strand
GGCCGGCATCGGCTTCCCTTCCAGGTGACTGACCAACGCCACCGCCGCCGCGATCGGGTCTGCCCCCATGGTCATGCCCCCAACCGTTTCCGCGCCAGCCTTCGACAGGATGTCGAAGACCGTCTTCCCGATCAGATAGGCGCCCTCCGGCCACAGAGTGACCATCCGGCCATCGAAGTAGTAGCTGGCCTTCAGCCCGGAGGAAAGCGTGAAGTCACCACGGAGCACTGCTCGCTCTTTGAACACTTCCAGCAGCCTCTGCTGTCCCGCCTGCATAGGTCATCGCCCCCTAGACGTACAGCCTGTGCTCCCTTATGTACCTCTCGACCGGCTCAGGGACAAGATAGCGGATAGAGAGGCCCAGGGCAACCCGCCTCCTGATATCGCTCGCGCTGATGTCGACGAGCGGCGCGTCGACGACCTGGATGCGCTGACGGGCACCGGGAATCACGCCCTCCAGCGAGAGCCAATCCGGTTCCGTATGTCCCGGCCTCCTCAGCCCGACCACCTGACACATCTCGAGCAACGCGGCCGGCTCCTTCCACGACGGGAGGCCCCCCAACGCATCCAACCCCGCTAGGAAATAGAGCCTGGTTGCCGTTCCCAGCTTCTCCTTCAGGGCAACGATGGTGTCCACGCTATACGTGGGGCCGGAACGTTCCAGGTCAATCGTCGAGACCTCGAAGTGGGGGTTCGAGCCCGTGGCCAGCCGCACCATTTCCAGCCGGTGCTCGCCCGCGCTAACCTGCGTGCCTTCCTTCAGCCACGGCTGCCCCGCTGGCACAAACAGCACTACCGACAGCGACAGCTTCTCCCTCACATACTCGGCCACTATGAGATGACCGAGATGAATCGGGTCGAAGGTGCCGCCAAGGACCCCTATCCCCGGTTCAGCCATGCTTTGCCCCGTCCCGGCCAGTCTTCCTCGGAGACAGAGGGCGCGGCCTGAAGACCTTGAACTCCGGCTCTTCCCTCTTCTTCGTCGATACAGCACCCTCGTGAGACAACAACTCCAGACACTTCATCATGAGCGGCTCAACCCCTTCTCCGGTCGCCGCCGAGATGAAGTACACCGGTTTGCCCGCAGCCCTGAACTCCCTCTCGAGCTGTGGCAGACGGGCCCGAACTTCCGGCACATCGATCTTGTTTACCGCTATCACGCGAGGCTTCTCGGTCAAACCGGCGTCGTAGAGCGCCAACTCCTCTTCAACCCTCCCCAGGTCTGAGACGGGGTCTGCTGAAGTCCCGTCAACGAGGCTGATGAGCACGCTGGTGCGCTCGATGTGACGCAGAAAGTCGAGGCCGAGCCCCCGCCCTTCGTGCGCCCCCTCAATGATGCCCGGTATGTCGGCCAGCACGAAGCTCTGATACCCAATCTCGACCACGCCAAGAACGGGCTCCATTGTTGTAAAAGGATAGGGCGCAATCTTCGGCCTGGCCCTCGAGACCGTGCTGAGCAGCGTCGACTTCCCGGCATTCGGGTAACCGACGATACCGGCGTCCGCGATCAGCTTGAGGTCAAGCACAAGGCGTAGTTCCTCGCCGGGGCTCCCTTTCTCCGCCACCCGGGGAGCCCGATTGGTTGACGAGGCGAAGTGGGCATTGCCGAAGCCTCCTCTTCCCCCCTTTGCTACCAGCACGCGCTGACCAGCCTCCATCACGTCCGCCATCTCAACAACGCTGCCATCCTCCCCCTTTCTCCCGACCAGGGTTCCGAGGGGCACTCTGATCAGGAGATCCTCACCCCTTCTGCCGTACATGTCTTTTCCCTTCCCATGGGCTCCCCGTTCGGCCTTGAAACCACTTCGGTACCTGAACTCGCGCAGCGTCGTCATACTGGCGTCCCCAATCAGATACACATCGCCCCCGTGACCGCCGTTGCCGCCGTTGGGCCCACCAAAAGGAACGAACTTCTCCCGCCGAAAACTGACGACCCCGTTCCCGCCATCGCCCCCTCTGACCTCAATCTCAGCCCGGTCAATCAATTATCAACTCCATGGATATCTTCCTATATGGATAGCCTATTATAATCTATGGAGTGTAGAGGATAACAATTATCAGTAAGGGTGTGGAAAGAGTGGACAGCGAAGGGGTTGGTGCTTGGGGGTTCGTTGGGGAGAGTGCCGGTGAAAAGTGGGCCGGGGTGTGGAATGTTGGTCAACTCGGCCGAGACGGGCGAGCCCGGAGGGCACGCTCAAAAAAGGAGACATAAAGAATCCGCACTTATCCACGGGCGGGCGCAGATTTCCACAGAAAAGGCGCAGTTTTCCACGGAGTTATGTCAGTTTAGTGACAAGGGGTCAGCCGGCTTTGGAGTAGAGACCCTCCCTGATATCGAGCACCTCGCGTAGGAGCGCCGCGTCGACATTCATGTCCGTGGCGATCTTGCGGTAACCGTGAAGAATGGTGCTGTGGTCTCTGCCCCCGAGTTCCCGTCCGATCTGGGTCCGGGAGCACTGGAGCTCCTCCCTGAGAAGGTACATAGCCACCTGGCGGGCCACGGATAGCG
>CAZBET010000255.1:0-2528 GCA_964490995.1 uncultured Dehalococcoidia bacterium | reverse complement strand
GATAATCACATCATCATCTACCCGGATATCTTCATCTTCACACTCGTTGATTGCGTCAATGGCTTCCTTGAGGTCGATGTCATCCAAACGGGATGGGCTATCAAGCCGAAGTAACATACCTTCCTCGACTGCCCACTTCAGTGTTTCGATTGCTAATGCCTTCATGTCTTATCTCCTGTACCCCTTGGCACGTATTGATTATACGCCAAGAATGTATATTGTCAAACGTTTGACAGGGAAGTATATACATATGGTATATAGATTGCATGATTAGAGGACTAAGCCAGCAAGAGTTGGCAAGACGTATTGGTGCAACCCAGCCGCAAGTATCCGACTGGATGCAAGGCAAGAAGACACCACAGGCCGCTAACCTCACCAAGCTCGCCCAAGCCATGGACATGGCGGAGGAAGACTTGGCGCGGTTGCTGACTATTCGCCGTAAGAGTCGGATCAAGCCGACCACTGAGACAGAGACGTTTGATAACTAAAGGGTAGGGAGAAAGACGATGCAACGATGCAACGATTGTGCGGGCAGTGTAGACGATCAAGATTCCATCTGTATGGCTTGCCGTATGGCAGAGTGGCAAGACCAGCAGGAGCAAGCAAGGTTGGTACGTGAGAAGGCTTATGCCTTGGAAGCCCACAGGGCAGCCTACCTGAGCCGTAACCGGGCTATCAGGGATTCTATCCGGGCAGGTGTTATTTGTGCTGTATCTGTACTGCTTTTACTGGCCATGATTGCCGCAGCTAAGGACGCTCTGCGGTACGAACTGGAGACCAAGCCAGCCATACTCAAGGCGCAGGGGGTCAAGTGAGTAACTACACATTACTACAAGGGCATTGTCTGGAAGTACTCCGGACACTGCCTGCCGAATCGGTGCAAACCTGCATCACATCCCCGCCTTATTTTGGGTTGCGTGATTACGGATGCGATGGGCAGATAGGGCTAGAGTCTACACCTGATGCTTTCGTATCTTCATTGGTTGATGTGTTTGCAGAAGTGCATCGAGTCTTGAAGTCAGACGGTACGCTTTGGCTGAACCTGGGCGATAGTTATGTGTCAAAACCAACAGGCACACTAGGTAACCATACTGGTGCCAAGCATGGCTTTTCACAAGAACATAAACATCAAACAGCTGCTTTAGATCGTCCAGATAAAACCGGATGGGGCTTACCTGAAAAGAATCTCATCGGCATCCCTTGGCGTGTTGCTTTTGCCCTCCAGCAATACGGCTGGTATCTACGGCAGGACATCATCTGGCACAAACCTAACCCTATGCCGGAATCGGTAACCGACCGATGCACCAAGGCACATGAGTACATCTTTCTACTGTCAAAGTCAGACCGATACTTTTACGATTACGAAGCAATAAAGGAAGATGCCATTACAGCTCCTACTGTAAGAGATAAACACGCTGAAGGATACCAAGCAGATTATTCAAAGGGCGATAGGTTTAGCTCTGGTGCTCGTGTATATGGCGCAGATGGTAGACGCAACAAGCGAAGCGTTTGGACTGTATGCACAAAGCCCTACAAGGGCGCACACTTTGCCGTATACCCTACCGAACTGATACGACCTTGCATCCTTGCCGGTAGCCGTCCCGGTGACACCGTGCTTGACCCATTCAACGGAAGCGGTACAACTGGTTTTGTATCAATGGAAGAACGCCGCAAGTACATCGGGATTGATATCAACGATGAGTACTTAGCCATTGCAGATGCTCGAATCAAATCAGCTCAGGTTCAAGAACAGATGGACTTTTGATTGACAGTAAGACCAAGCATTATTCGGCAGACGCTCCGGGCTTTGAGTAAGGCACCGGAGCGTTTACTGTCTCACGAGGAGATGATTCTGCTTCACTACGGTTGGTCGCATGGCATCCAAAAAGACGAGTGCCTAGATGCTATGATCCGGCACAACTTTGCTTTTGTGCGCGAGGTATGCAAGGTCATCAAGCACAAAGAACACTTTGTGGATGCCTGTCAATATTGCGTTGAAGGTCTCATTAGGGCAATCGAAAAGTGGGAACCTGAGCGTGGCTTGAGGTTCAGCACTTACGCGCACCCTTGGATTTATCAAAAGCTTAGACGCTACCAAAGCAACTACTACCGAACCATCCGGATAGCCGAACACGCACTAGTCAAGTGGCATAAACTGAAACGGTTTTACGTTATCTTGGAACTGGAGTTGCGCCGACCACCAACCGATGAAGAGTTATCAGAGCGTAGCGGGATGACTATCGAAACCATCGAGATATGCCGTACCGCTTCCGGCATCGAGCCGGTATCCATCGAGACCCCGGTACAAGGTTCACAGTTGGTCTTAGGTGACACGGCTATATTTGGATCTACACAGAGCGCAGAGGATGAGTACTTTAGTGAAGCCGATGGCGGTACCCTGATGACGGCTTTAGGCGCTCTAGATGACGAGACCCGGCAAATGATAGCCCTACACCTTGGGCTTGATGGACGCGTACCGCAGACCGTCCACATGGTAGCCAGCAGGTACCGCATACCTCCGGCAGTGG
>CAZBET010000254.1:0-2529 GCA_964490995.1 uncultured Dehalococcoidia bacterium | reverse complement strand
GGTGCCTGCGTCCTCTCCATAGTAGTCGTCACGGCGGTCGGGCTGCTGCTTGAGCGGCTGGCGATCAGGACCGCGAGAAACGCTTCGATCATAACGCTCATCATCATCACCATCGGCGCCTCCATCTTCATTCGAGGCGTCGTGGCGCAGGTATGGCCCTGGGGGCGTGACACCATCCCGTTCCCGCCCCTGACGGGCGAGCAGTCCCTCAGCTTCTTCGGCGCCGCCGTTACCCCTCAGAACCTGTGGATCATGGGCACAACCATAGTGTTCATGCTGCTTCTCCATCTGCTGCTTTCGCGCACACCCCTGGGCAAGGCATTGACGGCATGTGCCGTTAACAAACGCGCTGCTGCCATTGTGGGAATAGATGCGCGCTTCATGTCCCTGCTGAGCTTCGGGGTTGCCGCAGCCATGGGCGCAGTGGCGGGGATACTAATAGCACCGAAACCGGCAATCTCCGTGGAAGCGGGCGTTGTCCTGGGGCTCAAGGGATTTCTCGCGGCAGCCATGGGGGGCCTGACGAGCATGGTTGGGTCGGTGCTCGGGGGACTCGGCCTCGGGTTGCTCGAATCCTTCGGAGCCGGCGACATTAGCTCCGCTTGGGGAGAGGCCATCGCTCTGTCGGTTTTTCTGGCAATCCTTCTTGTTAGAGCCGGAACCCTGGCTCGAGAGTCGGGCAGTTGATGCTGAAACGACCGACATTCAAATGGATCCACCTGGCGGCGGCAACTGGCCTGGCGATCCTGGTGTCGCTGCCGTGGGTGCTGAGCCCGCTGAGCCCGCATTACCTGACTATTTGCATCATGATTGGCATATACACGTTGATAACGGTCGGTCTGTGCCTGCTGATGGGCTACACCGGCCAGGTATCGCTGGGCCAGGCAGCCTTCTTCGGGATAGGGGCATACATGTCCGCCATACTGAGCAAGACCTACGGGTTGCCGCCCTGGGGGGCGATGGTTATCGCCGCCGCCGGGACCGGCCTCTTCGCCTATATCATCGGCTGGCCCGTGCTGAGGCTGAGAGGCAACTACCTGGCCATGGCTACGCTTGCCCTGGGCGTCATAGTGTTCATTGTGTTCAGAGAGGCATACCAATATACAGGGGGCACCGACGGCCTGACGGGGATTCCCAACCTCTCTATAGGCGGATTCGCTTTCAACACCGAGTTCCGGTACTTCTTCCTTGTCTGGTTCTTCTGCATAGCGGTGCTGCTGATATCTCAGAACATCGTGAACTCGCGGACGGGCAGAGCACTGCGGGCAATACGCGACAACGAGGCAGCGGCGGAGTCGATGGGCGTGAACGCGCTGCAACTCAAGGCCAAGGTCTTTGCCCTGAGCGCCGTCTATGCATCGCTGGCCGGGAGCCTGCTGGTCCACTACTGGGGCGCCGTGGGCCCCAACATGTTTGACGTTTCATCCTCCATAGAGGTAATCACCATGGCAGTAGTCGGGGGGCTGGCCAGCGTCTGGGGCGCCATCTTCGGGGCCGGCGCAGTCACATACCTGAACGACCGGCTTCTCGACTTCGGCAGCTACAACATCATCGCCTTCGGACTGATCCTGATGGTAGTGATGATCTTCCTGCCCAAAGGCTTGTGGGTGCACCTGCGCGAAGGCATTAGCCGCTGGCAACGACGGCGCCGGGAAAGGGCCGAGAGTTGAGCGAGTTCATCCTCGAAGTCAAGGGCCTGACGAAGGCATTCGGCGGCCTCGTCGCACTCAACAACGTCGACCTGGCCATACGGCCTGGAGAACTGGCAGCCGTAATTGGGCCCAACGGAGCAGGCAAGACCACGCTCTTCAACATCGTCGCCGGCGTCTACGCACCGACCCGGGGGAAGGTGGTTTTCGACGGTCGCACTCTTGGCCCCAGGATTGCGCCCGCCCATAGGGTGAGACTGGGCATCGCCCGCACGTTCCAGCACGTCTACCTTTTCAACGACATGACTGCTCTTGAGAACATCAAGGTCGGCCGCCACACCAGAAGCCGCACCGGCTTCGTCGATGCCGGATTCAGGCTTCCCAACGCGCTGCGCGAAGAGGACGATATCGGCCTGGAGGCTATCCATTTCCTCAACCTTGTCGGGCAGGGAAGACAGGCAGAGCTCATGGCCTCAGGTATCCCGCTGGGCCAGCAGAAGCTCATCGCGATCGGACGTGCCCTCGCCACCGAGCCGAAGCTTCTGCTCCTCGACGAGCCGGGCGCTGGCCTCAACGCCATGGAGAAGAAGGGGCTCAGCGACCTAATAAAGCGCATACGGGACATAGGCACCACAGTCATACTCGTCGAGCACGACATGGAGCTGGTAATGGGCACCGCTGAGTGGGTCATCGTGCTGGACTGCGGCGAGAAGATAGCCGAGGGAACCCCCCACCAAGTGCAGCATGACCAGAGAGTGATAGCCGCATACCTTGGGGAGGACACGGAACTGGAATGATGCTCCGCGTCGACAAGATCTGGGTGCAATATGGTCACCTGACCGCGATCAGGGATGTGTCCCTGCACGTGGCAGAACATGAA
>CAZBET010000253.1:0-2553 GCA_964490995.1 uncultured Dehalococcoidia bacterium | reverse complement strand
GATGTGGGACGAACCCCCGCCCCACGCGGGGATTTCAGACCGTGTCCCTTGGCTATACCAGCGATTACCCTCATTGCCCCGTTAGCAACGTCGTTAAGTTTATAACAGCGCCAGCAACTCCGTCAAGTATGTGGGCGTCCGGCGACGAATTGTCTGGCCGAACACGCGTGTGATATACTTGCTCCATCGTGAATCCTGAGGTGAGGCAAGCAGCGGTGCCGGAACCGGGTGTTCAGCTATACGACACAACCCTCCGCGACGGTGCACAGCGGTCAGGGATATCCTTCTCCGTGGAGGACAAGGTCAATATCGCGAAGCGCCTGGACGGGCTGGGCATCCATTTCATCGAGGGCGGCTGGCCAGGCGCTAACCCCAAGGATGGGGAGTTCTTCGTTCGGGCGCGAGGCCTCAGTCTCTCCAATGCCCGGCTGGTCGCTTTCGGCAGCACCCGCCGTGCCAATGGCGATGCGGCGAGCGACCCCAACCTCCGCGCCCTGCGGGACGCGGGGGGCGATGCAGTCACCCTCGTGGGCAAGTCGTGGGACCTGCATGTGACCCAGGTGCTGGAGACCACACTCGACGAAAACCTCCGCATGATCGCCGATTCCATCCGCTATCTCAGGTCTGAGGGGAAGGCCGTCTTCTTCGATGCCGAGCATTTCTTCGATGGGTACAAGGCGAACCCACAGTATGCCCGACGGACTCTGCATGCAGCAGCAGAAGCGGGAGCAGCGTGCCTTGTGCTCTGTGATACCAACGGGGGCACCCTGCCCAACGAGGTGGCTGCTACCCTCCAGGCTGTCAAGGATATCGGCGTGCCTCTGGGCATTCATGCACACAACGACGGCGAGCTGGCTGTGGCCAACACTCTCGTTGCGGTTCAATCCGGTGCCACCCAGGTTCAGGGCACCATCAACGGCTATGGTGAACGCTGTGGCAATGCCAGCCTCTGCTCTGTTATCCCGGCGCTGAAGCTCAAGATGGGCATCAATTGCGTCAGCGATTCTCAGCTTGCCATGCTGACGGAGGTCTCGCGTTATGTCAGCGAGCTCGCCAATCTGAGCCCCGATCCCCACATGCCCTACGTCGGCGCCAGCGCGTTCACCCATAAGGCCGGGCTTCACATCTCGGGGGTTATCAAGGAGGAGAAGAGCTATCAGCACATTGACCCTGACCTCGTCGGCAATCGCAGCCGCATCCTGGTCTCTGAGCTGGCCGGTATCAGCACCATCACCCGCAAGGCGAAGGAGCTTGGTTTCGACATCCCCAGGGGCGAGAAGGCGCGGTCAGTGCTTGAGCGCATAAAGACCCTGGAGAACCAGGGATTCCAGTACGAAGGCGCTGACGCCTCTTTCGAACTGCTGCTCAGGCGCTCCCAACCGGACTATGCGCCGCCTTTCGAGCTGGTGGACTTCATGGTTGTTGTGGAGAGACTGCGTCGCCACCCCACCGCCTTCTCGAAAGAGGAGCTTCTTTCGGAAGCTATGGTGAAGGTGAGGGTGGGCGGAGAGGTGTTCCACACAGCGGCCGAGGGCAACGGCCCGGTTAACGCGCTGGACGCGGCGCTGCGCAAGGCGCTGCTGTGGTTCTACCCCAGCCTCGCTGCCGTCAAGCTGATAGACTACAAGGTGCGCATCCTGGAGGAAACCCACGGCACAGGGTCTCGTGTGAGGGTGCTTATGGAGTCCGGCGATGGGGAGCACGAGTGGCATACGGTCGGTAGTTCGACGAATATCATTGAGGCTAGCTGGCTGGCGCTGGCCGACAGTCTCGAGTACTGGCTGGTTCGCAGGGGCGCGACCATCCCCAGGGTATCGAGCTCAAGGAAGTCGGAATGACCCGGTTTCTTCTGGTCAGGCACGGGCAGACGGAGTGGAATCGGGAGGAGAGGTTCCGAGGGAGGGCCGACCTCCCTTTGAATGAGACGGGGGCCAGGCAGGCCGAAGCTGTGGCGTGGAGCCTGAAGGCGTGGCCCGTATCCGCCATCTACCACAGTCCGCTGAAGCGCGCCTTGGAGACAGCAAGCATCATAGCTGGAGCCCTCGCCCTTCCCTCAGTCAACCTGGATGCGCTTATCGACATCGACTTCGGAAGCTGGACAGGCCTATCGGACCAGGAAGCAGCGGCACAGGACGGCGCGCTCTGGCACACGTGGCTTGGGTCTCCCCAGAAAGTGCGGTTTCCCGGAGGCGAATCCCTGGACGACGTGCGCCGGAGGGTTGTGGCAGCGGTGGAGGAACTCGCTGTCAGGCACGACGGACAGACCGTCATACTCGTCTCCCACAACGTGGTGTGCCGGGTACTCATGTGCGCCATGCTCGGGCTGGACAATTCGAGATTCTGGCAGGTGAAGCAGGATGTGTGTACCCTCAACATCTTCGAGCTCAGGGATAGCCTTCCCACCGTGAGCCTGCTGAATGACACCTGCCACCTCAAGACCCTGGCCACAAAATGAGACGGTGCATGGCGACAGCACACTGTCATTGCTGCGAAAATGTCGATTCCATGGGTCATAGGGCAGGGGCTCCGTCCCCTGCCGACGGCAGCGGGTGA
>CAZBET010000252.1:0-2554 GCA_964490995.1 uncultured Dehalococcoidia bacterium | reverse complement strand
AGCCGGGCCGGCGTCTGGCGCTGCTCAAGAGAACCAGCCCTAGCCTCACTCGTCAGCAACGTGTACGCTCTTTCGTTGTCCTGCCGGAGTTGCGCCAAGGCTGCACCCAGGACTTCCGCAACAACTTGGCCTCCCGATGTACCGACTGCTTCAGGTTGACCCCTGCCCTCTTCCACCCGACAATTCCCTCCCCCGGTGTACGTCAGGCAGCCATCTCTCGCCGAAAGACACAAGCCCAGTGCAGCGAGGCCAGGCCGACCCGCTATCGATGGACCAGCTCCAGCATTCTAACGTCCCTCGGGAGATGTGTCAACGAGATGAGGTGGTGGCAGCCCCATCGGGGCCGGGCCGGGCAGATCCCCCCAGAGGGGCGAGGCCCCCCATAGCCTCAGCGGCTGGCAATCCGGACCGTGCCCGGAGAGTCCGCCAGTGCTTCGTTTGCCCAGCTACTAGCCCACGAGAGCAGGGTCTGGGAGGTGCTCGAGGCCACGCGCCTAATACCTCGCCAGCTGTCTGTGCGCCCCTGAGCCACAACGCCGCTTAAGCAGGAGAGAGCCCCGCCTCCCACAGCCTCAAAGAGGCCAACGAGGTTAGGGACGATAACGTGACCGGCGGGCAGAGCGTGCTCTCGCTCGGCGCGCCAGCGTTCTCGTTCGCAGTGGCGCCAATAGCCTCGAAGGCAGCGATCTCTGCAAGGGCGGGACCCTGTCACGTCTGGATTCCCGCCTCCGCGGGAATGACACCGGAGACGGCCCGTCCTATGGCTTCTTCTCGGAGGGAACAATTCTCTCGAGCTCGGCAATCAGGGGAGGCAGGTCTTCGATGACTGTCTGCCAGAGAACATCGAGATCAATATCCGAATAGGCGTGGATAAGCCGGTTCCTCATATTGATGATGCTGGGCCACGGGATTTGAGGCAGTTGCTCGCGGCGCTGCTTGCTTACCCTTGACGCCGCCTCTCCCACGATTTCGATGCACTTGGCCAGGGCCAATGCAAGCTGCCGATCCGTATCCACAGTGTTTCTTGTTGCGCCTCGCGCAAAGGAGACAGCTTCCTTTGCAGCATCCAGCATGTGTCCCAAACGCACGGAATCATCTTTCCGCATACTGTACCTCGGCGGAGTCGCATACCTCCTGCCTGAAACGCCGACTCAGGTCCCGCGGTGTTCTCAAGTCGACTTTGCGGCCCAGCAGCTCCGTCAGTTCGAGTTCCATGCCCGCCAGCCTGATCAGCCCCGGTATGTGCGCCTGGTCGAACTCGACCAGGAAATCGATATCGCTATCCGGCCCGGAATCGCCATGCAGCACCGAGCCAAAAAGGGACAGCTTGCGGATGTGGTTCCGCCGGCAAAACTCGGCGATCTTCTCTTTCGGTAGGTCAACTCTCACCCTGCCCATCGCGGCATCTCCTCCCTTGCAGGACTCCTGTACCCCTACACGCCATTCCAGCCTGAGCGGGAACCGGCAGCACCAAGCAGCGGCGGGTGGCGGAGCACCCGCCCTATGAGGACGCTCTATGATGAATCCAGCGTCCGCACGATCCCCTTGGCGCAAGGCCGTTCGTGGTGAGCCCTTCGACAGGCTCAGGGCGAACGGGCCGCAAGGCCGCACAGCCACCCATGACAGGCAACCGGACTGCTCCTTGCGGGCATTCTAGCGTCCACCACGACCTATGTCAAAGAAGAAGCGCCCTTCCTAGACGGTTCAGGCGGGCTGTGGTATAGTCCTCACGGGCACACAGGGTGCCCCTTCCACACTCATACCCCCAGTGGTGCAGACCATGGACATGGCGGCAGAGCGGGCCAGACTGATCCAGCAACTGGCGCACGAGATCAGGGACCGCAAGGTGCTCGAGGTCATGGGCCGCATACCCCGCGAGTTGTTCGTGCCCCCCGCTAGCCAGCTCGCAGCCTACGAAAACGTCCCCCTGCCCATCGAGATGGGGCAGACGATCTCTCAGCCGCTCATCGTCGGCATCATGACGGAGGCGCTGGAACTGACCGGCACAGAGAAGGTGCTGGAGGTCGGCACGGGCAGCGGATACCAGGCGGCAATCCTCTCCCAGTTGGCACAGCGAGTGGTCTCGGTGGAACGGCACCAGTTGCTTGCCGAAAAGGCCGGAAAGGCCCTGGACTCGCTGGGTATCAAGAACGTGGAGATACACCTCGCCGAGAAGACGCTGGGATACCGCAAGGAGGCCCCCTACGACGCCATCATGGTTACGGCAGGGGCGCCCAGCGTGCCCAACGAGCTTGTCAGCCAGTTGGCCACCGGCGGAAGGCTCGTAATCCCCGTGGGGACGCCGTTCGAGCAGGATTTGATCAAGGTAGTGAGATGCAAGGAGGGCCCCGTGAGCACGAACTTGGGCCCGTGCCGTTTTGTTCCCCTCATCGGCGAAGACGCCTGGCAGAAGGATTGACTCAGCTCACCCTCACCCTGCCTTCTCCCTTCAAAGGGAGAGGGTTCCGGGGACACCCCATCCCAGCGGCGAAACCCCGACCACCGGACGCAGCCTCGGACATACCTGTGGGAGCTTAAGTTAGATTGACTGCGG
>CAZBET010000251.1:0-2566 GCA_964490995.1 uncultured Dehalococcoidia bacterium | reverse complement strand
GGTCGCTGAACGGCAACTGCGCGGTCGGTCCACGGATTAGGGCCCTACGGGCGGTACTCGAAGATTCTGACGCGGGAGATTGACTCATTCCCCCACGTGATGGCCGCGTTGGGCGAGTCGTGTTTGAGGCTGTAGTGTTCGAGCTTCTCAAGGGGCACCGGGCTAAGGAAACGGTTTGTGCCACCTATGCGGTAGTTCGTGTTCGCCTCCACAAATGCCACTGCCTCGTCGTAGGTGCGAAAGGACTTCTTGTCTGTGACCACCTTGGCCTTGATTACGTTCCCCTCGGAATCCATAAGGTCGCTTGCCGTCCATGAGATGACGGTAGTCTCGGGGGGAACCCACTTCTCCCCTTGAAGTGTTTACAGCCTGGCGCACGTAGACTGGTAGAAGGCTGGGTAGTACACGACCAGCGGCGAGTAGGTGTCTGTCCCTTTCTCATAGTAGACCTCGTAGAACTCGTCCTGCGGTTTGCCGGCCCACTCCAACATTGCGTAGTACTTTCCCATTGCCATATCAACGTCCACGATCACATACTTCGAGCCCAGCCTGTCGAGGATCTCATTTGCCGTGGCTTCATCTTGGGCGGTGAAGTACAGACCGGCGTCGCGTGCACCCCTCTGACCTCCCGGGCTGGCGTTGGGTATGCGGTGCGCGATGTACGTGATGAAGTAGCCGTAGTCCCACCAGCTCATGACTCCGTATGCGGGCTTCGGGTAGTCATACGCCTGGCCTGGAGCTGGGGCTTCGTACCGCTCATAGTAGAAGTCGGGGTCTGCGAACGGGTCGGGAGTGTTTGTACTGTTCCCCAGCCATACAAGTGCTTCGTGCCAGTCCTCCCCCGGTCCCGTATCCGAGCTCACCCAGTACCTGGCCTGACCGATGTTAGGATAGAACGCCAGGAAGAAGACGACCACGAGCGCTACCGCGATGTAGACGTATCTCCACCACAGATACCTCGAAGCTGGCACCGCCAGCCTTCTCTCCTTAGCCTTCTCCTTCCTGCGCCTAGCTTCCCTGCGCGACCTGGGTCTGTCCTTAGCCTTCTGCTTCGCCGCTCTCTCCGCTTGTTCTGGCTCGCCGGCCTGTCTTCCTCTGCCGAAGATGGGGAATGCCACAATCCTGTAGGAAAGGTACCCGGTGAGGATGGCGGCGTTCACTGCGAAGTAGTAGGCGAAGCGGTGTTGTCCGAACGTTGCGACCAGCATCACCACGCTCCAGACAAGGAGCAGGGTCTTGTCGGCAGCCCCCTCCTTTATCACGAGGTAGGCCAGCAAGAGTAGCGATACTATGGACAGGTAGAAGCTGGTGGTGAATTGGCGCCAGACCTCGTTTCTGCCCTGCAACGTAGACAACGATAGTGGTTTCGCCTCTGAGATGGTAAGGGTGCCCCCCGACGGGTTCAGTACACTCATCTTGCCCAGGATCGACTTCAGCAGCGACGGATCCGCCAGGTAGAACAGCGCCAGGCCGATCGCGCCTACACATATCAGCGCCAGCGGGTAGTAGACCACTCTGACGCTCTTCTTGGCCATGAAAAGGGAAATGGCGCTCAGAGCCAGGAGGGTCACGATGCCTATGGCCAGAGATGCAACCTGGAGGTTGCCCAGTGAGTACTGACCCGAGGTGGGGATGATAATCACCAGAGCGATGAGCAGCGCAGGCACGCCGACCATGCAGAGGTAATCGGTAGACCTGCCTCGGACGTGGTCAATCACGTACTGCAATACGGCGAAGACGAAGATTATGAATACGAAGAGCGCACCGCCCGTCCACGAAAGCAGGTAGCAGCCAAGCGCAAGGCCCGTCAGCACTGAGTAGACCAGCGGCGTCCTCAACCTTCCCCATGCTCTCTCCCTCAGGCTGGTGAACGAGACATCGTTTTGCCTCGCGCTCTTCATTGCCAGTACCAGGAACATCATGGTGACAGCGCCCAGCAGACTCTCCAGGACATGGTGGTCGGGGAATCCCAGCTCTGACCGCCAGAGGAAGTCGCCGGGCAGTATGGCGACGAGCGCGGCCGCCAGAAGCCCTGCCCCACGGCTAAAGAGCGTCTTGCCCAGGAAGTAGACTGGCACGGTGATCAACGCGCCCAGCACCGCCGGGAAGTAGGCGCCCACCGTCTCCATCAGTTGCCTCGACGGTGAGCCGGCGCCGAAGACCCAGACGAAGAAGCCGAGCAGCAGGTCGAAGAACGGGGCGCTGCCTATGGGCTGACCACCCGGATAGAAGCCGAAGGGGTCGAAGAGCATGCGATGAGGGAAGTGCTGGACAAGATTCGCCACCTGACGCATGTGGTACCAGCAATCGGTCTCCTGGTACGCGACCCAGTTGCCGGGGAAGACGTTGTGATAGGGGAAGTAGACGCGCATGAAGAACGCGATGCCGAAGATCACGGCCAGCGCGAGGCCGCATAGGACGCGCATCGAGGTCCTGATTTGAGGGTTTGCCTGGCTCATTCCAGTTGCCGAGTGCTGAAGTACGCGAAGACTATAATACATGACTTGCCAAAAGGCAACCCGAACCGATCTCCCCATGCCCGTGGAACGAAGGCGTAGCCGTCGCG
>CAZBET010000250.1:0-2577 GCA_964490995.1 uncultured Dehalococcoidia bacterium | reverse complement strand
GCCCGAAGAAGCCTTGGGGGGGACGGATCATTTGATGGAATGACAAAGGTAAGCCATCAAAACTCAAAGTTGGGCGCGCAACCCCAAGCGATAGGGGGTTCAAAGAGATTCTCAAAACAATCAGGCTTGAGAGGCCGTGGATTACAGGAGAAATCATAGAGATTGGCATGGCGGAAGGGAGAATACCCATTGAAGGGACCAAACTTGCTTTCAACCGAATGATATACAATGATATACGTTAAGCCGAAGGATAAGACTCCAGACGAATCGCTGGCAATCATCCATAGCCCCTTCGACTACGACAGAGCCTATGACTTGCAGCGATGGGTGAGAGACTTCGCGACAAGGAAGATAGCTGCCTGGACAGCAATCTTCATCATAGTATTTGACGGTTCTGATTGTGTTTTCGGGAGTCAGATGGTCATCATAGATGCAAAAGAACCTGCGCCCAAGGTGCCTTGACACTGTACCAGGAGGGGGGAACCATGGTCAACCTCGCTGAACTGACTGTCCTCGATGCCACCGCCCAAGCGGAGCTTGTACGCCGCAGGCAGGTCAAGCCCATCGAGCTCGTCGACGCTGCGATTGAGCGCATCGAGCGGGTCAACCCGGCCATCAACGCAGTGGTCACGCCTATGTATGAGCAGGCGCGCGCCGCGGCCAACGGAAGACTGCCCAAGGGCCCCTTCACCGGAGTCCCGTTCCTGCTCAAGGACCTCTTCGCCTCATATGCCGGGGTGCGGATGACTTTCGGGTCGGCCTTCATGCGCGACTTCGTTCCCGACCACGACAGCTCACTTGTGGCGCGCCACAAGCGAGCTGGGATGGTCATTCTCGGCAAAACGAACTTGTCGGAATTCGGCCTCATCCCGGCCACCGAGCCCCACCTCTTCGGCCCCTGCCGCAACCCCTGGAACACCGCGCGCACGCCAGGGGGCTCGAGCGGTGGCTCCGCCGCTGCGGTTGCCGCCGGTTTGGTGCCCATGGCTCACGGCGCCGATGGAGGTGGCTCTATCCGGGTCCCAGCCTCCTGCTGCGGCGTCTTCGGCCTCAAGCCGAACCGCGGCCGGAACCCCATGGGCCCCGACTACGGTGACTTGATGGGCGGGCTTCCCATCGATCACGCACTCACCCGCTCGGTGCGGGACAGTGCTGCGTTGCTCGACGCTACCTGCGGTCCCGACCTGGGCGACCCCTACTGGGCACCGCCGCGAAAGCGGCCCTACCTGAAGGAGGTAGGGGCTGACCCCGGGCGCCTGCGCATCGCCTTCAGCGTGAAATCGCCTACTACCGGCGCAACGGCGCACCCCGACTGCGTCGCCGCAGTGCAGGAAGCAGCCTCCTTATGCGCTGCCCTTGGCCATGTCGTGGAGGAAGACGCGCCCGACGTGCCCGGGGAACTGCTGACGCAGCAGTTCATAACCATCTGGACAGCCGGCTGTGCCATGGCGATCGACGGCCTGGCCTTTCTGAGCGGCAAGGTCGCCACCCCGGACCAGTTCGAGCCGCTCACGTGGGCTCTCTACGAGATGGGGCGGCAGCGAAGCGCATCGGAATACCTGATAGCCGTCGCGTTGCTCCAGAGCCTGTCTCGTCAAATCGGGCAGTTCTTCGTCGACTACGACCTGTGCCTGACCCCGACGCTGCCCGAGCCGCCAGTGCCGCTGGGCAGCTTCGACTCGCCGCCGGAGGACCCGCTTCGAGGGTTCAACCGTGCTGCTGAGCTGGTTCCCTTCACAGCGCTCTGCAACGTCACGGGGCAACCCGCGATGTCAGTGCCGCTCTACTGGAACGCGGACGGCCTGCCCATCGGGACGCACTTCGTGGCGCGTTTCGGGGATGAGGCAACCCTGTTCCGCCTCGCGGCGCAACTGGAGGAGGCACGGCCATGGGCGAGACGGCGGCCCCCGGTATCGGCCTGACCAGCCTCGGCGGGCCCGCCTCAGAATGTGGGGCGGGTCGGAGCGGATGCTCCGCCCTCTCAGCCGTCACATGAGCCCCGTTACCACCTGGCGGATGACCGTTTCGGACCTGGACTCACAGAGTCACGGATCAGGGGCGTGCCCTCAGTCCGCGGATTGGATGCGGAGTTGCCGTTCGTGGTGAGCCCTTCGGCGTGCTCAGGGCAGGCTCTGTCGAACCATGAACGGCCCTTCGACAAGCTCAGGGCGAACGGGAGGAGAGAACTACGCCTCATCACCCGCCGGGTGAGCCTTCCGAATCTGGACTCACGGATTGAGGGCTGACACCGGCGCTTGACAAGCTGAAGGTTACATGTTATAAGGCTTACATATCTGCGCCGCTGAAGAGGCGTAGGCTTATGTGGTTGCGGGCCGTAGGGTGGACGAAGGTCGCACACTAAGGGTACCCAGGATGCTTGAGCCCAATAGGAGCAGTAGAAAGGGGGAAAAGGGAAATGGCTTCTGATTGTGGTCTGAGAAGGGGGTGGGGGTGTGGTGCGGCATGGAGGATCATCCTGATATTGGTGTTGGCCTCGGCTTTGTTGGGCACACAGCTTGCTGTCAATCCCGGGACCGCTAAGGCAGCTAACATCCTTCTGGATCGCTACCCTTCACT
>CAZBET010000249.1:0-2592 GCA_964490995.1 uncultured Dehalococcoidia bacterium | reverse complement strand
CGAATGGGGAACGATCAGGCCGACAACGCTGACGGCAGCGAGCGCCTTCTTGTTCTCAATGAAAAGGTCGAGTAGCACCACTGCCAGCGCAAGCGCGCACACACTCAACTCAGGTGACAACAGCCAGAAGTTCAATGCCGTACCTGCCTCACCCTATGCTCGCTATCTGGAAAAGTCTCCGTGTATCCTCGTGCAACTCCCCCCAAATGCCAGGGATGTCTCTGCGGTGAACCCATCTCCCCTCACCCACATCGCTGGCGGGTTCGAATTCGCCGCCGGCTTTCTCCGCCAGGTAGTCGATGTATATAACGTGCAAATCGGTTCTGCCACCCGACTTCACGATTCGCTCGAAGGGGATGAGAGGCGTGGTCAGCCTTATCTCCAGACTCGTCTCCTCCTTGACTTCGCGGCTGATACCGTCTTGTATGCTCTCTCCAAGCTCCAGCTTGCCTCCGGGGCAAATCCATTTGCCGTGCCAGTAGCTCTCTTTCTCGAGCCGGTGCTTCACCAGGAGCACCCTCCCGTGTTCGTCCTCAATCACCGCGCCGACCGCCACCATAATCTGGTTTGCTGCCACTCAGACTCCCCTGACTACCCAAAACTGCTGAACACGGGTCCGATGACGTCGAGAAGCAATTTTGGGTAGACCCCGAAGAGCAGTATTAGCACCACAAAAGCGAAGGTGTACGCCTTCTCCATGTTGTCGGCATCGGGCACGCCTTTGTACTCCTCTCTGGGCTCTCTGTAAAACACTCTCTCCAGCATCCAGAGGATGTACCCTGCGCCTATCACGATGCCCAGAATTGCCAGCACGGTATAGGTCTGGGCGGCGGGCAGGGCAGTGCTGCCGAAGCTGCCGACAAATACGGTGAACTCAGCCACGAAGCCAATGGTGACCGGAAGGCCGAGGGCTGCCAGGCCGGCGATGCTGAAGACGACCGCAATGACGGGCATCTGGCGGGCCAGGCCGCCGAGCAGCGGTATCTGTCGCTGATGTGTCTTGTCGTAGACCAGGCCTACCATGGCAAACAACAGCCCGGTGATAAGGCCGTGGCTGAACATCTGGAGCGTGGCGCCGGTGAGGCTGACCTGGTTCAGAGCGAAAATGCCCAGCAGCACGAACCCCATGTGGCTGACCGAGCTGTACGCAATGAGTTTCTTCAGGTCGGTCTGTCTGACAGTTGCAGCCGCGCCGTACAGCACGCTCACCACGGCGAGGGCCGCCAGGACCGGGGCATACTGCTCCGCCACACCGGGAACCAGGCCTCCCCCGCCGAAGCCCGCCACAAGGCGTATCATGCCGTACGCCCCCATCTTCAGGAGGATGCCCGCGAGGATGACGCTGACCGCCGTGGGGGCGTCGGTATGCGCATCTGGAAGCCAGGTGTGGAACGGGAACATGGGCACCTTGATCGCGAAGGCAATGAATATGAGGAAGAAGATCGACGCCAGAGGAATCACGGGCATCAACCCGCCCACACCTGCGCTGGCTATGTCCACCATGTTGAAGGTATGCGCGCCAGGCGTGGAGTAGTAGAGCGTGAGAATGCCGGCCAGCATAAAGGCGCTGCCGAACAGCGTGTAGACCACGAACTTGATCGCGGAGTATTCCTTGCGCCCGCTGCCCCATATGGATATCAACATGTACATGGGGATGAGTTCGACTTCCCAGAACAGGAAGAAGAGCAGAAGGTCGAGCGAGCAGAACACGCCCAGTATGCCGGTCTCGAGGAGTAGAAGCCACGCAAAGTACTCGCGCACCCTGACCTTGATGTTCCATGAGACGAACACAGCGGCGAGGCCTAGGAAGGCCGTGAGCAGCACCATGGAGAGGCTCAGGCCGTCGACGCCCACGAAGTAGGTGGCGTTGATCGAGCTGATCCAAGGTGCGGTGTCCTCGAACTGGGGGCCGCTGCTGCTTCGGTATGACACGTAGAAGGTGACAAACAGAGTCAGCGAAAGGGCAAAGACGATGAACGTGAAGAAAGCTGCGGTCAGCCGGACGGCGCTGTCCTTCTTCACAAGGAGCGCGATCACAGCCGCGCCGAGCGCGGGCAGGAAGACGATTATGGAAAGAGGATGGATGGACTCGATATTCAAAGAACCAGCTCCTGCGGCGCGGTCCTATCTAAATGCGAATAGAACGGCAACGATAATCACCACCCCGACAACTATTGCCAGCCCGTAGGCCTGAAGTTGGCCAGTCTGTACTCTGCGAACGACGCCGCTTGCTGAGACCGTGACCCTGGCGACACCGTTGACCGCGCCATCGACGACGTAGGTGTCGAAAAGCTCCACGAGCCGGAAGAGCCCCTTGTAGAGCACCCCCACCACGAAAACGCGTTCGTACAGTTCGTCAAAATAGTACTTGTGGGAGACGAGCGCATAGGCGGGCGCCAACGCTCTGCCCACGCGCTCCGCCGAAATCCACTTCGCGCTGTACATAGCATAGGCGAGGAGGATGCCCGCGGCGGCCACCGCCAGCGATATCAGTGGCAGGGGGTTCTCTCTCGGGTCAAGCACGCGGAAGAATCCAGGGGCCTCGCCTCCGAGGAAGTGGCTGACGCCAAGCCAGGACCATCCGGACACTAC
>CAZBET010000248.1:0-2608 GCA_964490995.1 uncultured Dehalococcoidia bacterium | reverse complement strand
CGAGAGGGCTCCGGTCGCCGACTGCAACGTGCGGTCGAGCTTCCTGAACCTGAGCGCCCGGCACTCCCGCGAACACATGCTCCGGGCGGTCTACGAAGGCGTGGCTTACAACATCCGGTGGATTGTTGAGATCGTGGACAGGCATTTCGGCTTCGCTCTGCCCGTGCTGCGGGTCATAGGAGGAGGCGCGAAGGGCGGGCCGTGGATGCAGATCCTGGCCGACGTGACCAACCGAAGGGTCGAGGCCGTCCAGAACCCGCAGGAAGCGGGCGCGGTGGGCGCGGCGCTGGTGGCCGCAGTGGGCCTTGGCATATACCCCGGGTTCCAGGCCCTGAAGAATGTCGTGAAGGTCGCGAGAGTCCACGAGCCATCAGAGGAGAATCGCGAGGTCTACGACTCGCTCTACCGTTCGTACCGCGAATCATACGGGAGCCTGAAGCGTTTCTACAGGCGGCTGAATGAGAAGACACTGGATGAAGCGCATCCGTGCGTGGAGGTGCAGAGATGAATGCGGACGAAATCCTGGGCCAGCCCGTGGCCCTGCCGGACGGCATTGACTACGACGAGTACGTGATCGGCACGTACCTGGCCTCTTTCCCGGCGGAACTACCTATCCCGTTGCTGTCCACGGCGCTCGCCATCGAGCAGAGCACGGGCACCTGGGTGCCCGTCCCCGGGGAGACGCCCGAGGTGCGCCGCAGGCACATCGCCAAGGTGCTCGGGGTATACGAGGTGCCCGACCACGAGTTCGAAGTGCCCAAAGCTCTCCAGACCAGGAACTGGGTGCTCCAGGTCGCATTCCCCGAGGTCAACATCGGCGAACAGATACCCATGCTGCTGACAACGGTCATCGGCAACATCTCGATGGCTGGCAATATAAAACTGGTGGACGTGCGCTTCCCCGAGAAGTACGTCGCGGGCTTCAAGGGGCCGAAGTTCGGCATCCAGGGCGTGAGGAGGTTACTGGGGATCCCGAAGCGCCCGCTGCTCAACAACATGATCAAGCCGTGCACGGGCTACCCGCTGGAGGTCGGGGCCGACCTGTTCAGGCAGGCCGCCCTGGGCGGCTGCGACATCATCAAGGACGACGAGCTCATCGCCGACGCCTCATTCAACTCGGCGGCGGGACGTGTCAAGCGCTACATGCAGATTGAGAAGGAGGTCTACCAGCAGAAGGGCGAGCACACCCTCTATACCGTGAACATAACGGACAGCGTGCCGAAGGTCTTCGAGAATGCCAGGCGCGCCGTGGAACTGGGCTGCAACGCCCTGATGATAAACTACCTCGCCGTCGGCTTGCCGGTCATGCAGGCCCTGGCCGAGGACCCGGCCATCAACGTGCCCATCCTGGCCCATATGGACGTGGCCGGCGCAATGTACATGTCGCCGCTGCACGGCATGAGTTCGCACCTCGTGCTGGGAAAGCTGCCGCGCCTTGCGGGCGCCGACGTGGTGGTGATACCAGCCCCGTACGGGAAGGCCCCCGTGATCCCAGACAAGTTCAGAGCGGTCGCCAGGAACCTGACCTTCCCGCTGTACCACCTGAAGCCGACCTTCCCCATGCCCTCGGGAGGGATTACGCCGTCCATGGTGCCGCAGGTGATGGGCGACCTGGGGACAGACATCGTCATCGGTTCGGGAGGCGGCATCCACGCGCACCCGCAGGGCCCTGTAGCCGGAGGCAAGGCCTTCCGCCAGGCGATAGATGCGGCGATGCAGGGGATTCCGCTGCAGGATTATGCAAAGGAGCACCCCGAGCTCGACGTCGTGCTCAAGATGTGGGCCGACCCCTTCGGCAAGGGGGTCTCGGGGTAGGCCAATTCGGTCTCATAGGGCTGGGGCTCTGCCCCCTGCCTGTCGTTGCGAGTCCTTCCGCGGAAGGACGTGGCAACCGCCCGGTATGGCGGGCGACAGTGCGTAGGGGCGAGGTTGCCCCGCCCCATCCCTGGGCGCGGAGACCGCGCCCCTACAGGATGGTGCCAAGCGTAGGGTGCACGGAGCGCAGCAGGGGCAGACCAACGTGTCTGCCCGAGGAGCGGGGGCGCGGGCGAACACGCAGGTTCGCCCCTACAGCGCGATTCGAGGAGATTGCCGCGCCTCGTCCTTCCCGCTGGGAAGGACGAGGGTCTCGCAATGACAGGGCCACGGCGTCTCCCCCTTTCGCAAAGGGGGATGAAAGGGGATTCCATAGGGCAGGGGCTCTGCCCCCTGCCTGTCGTTGCGAGTCCGCCGCAGGCGGACGTGGGAATCGCCCGGTATGACGGGTCACGAGGAAAGGAGGCACTCATGTCGAAGGTTGCTGTCCTAGGGGGCTGCGGAGTCGTAGGCACTATCGCGGCGCAGACGCTTGCTTCGAGCGGGCTATTCTCGGAAGTGGCGATCGCCGACCGGGAGATGGCGCAGGCCCGAAAGCTGGCAAGGAAGCTGGGACGGGGCAAGGCCTCCGCCGTCGAACTCGATGCCGACAGCCCGAAGAGCATCAAGAAGGCAGTTCAGGGCTCGTCTGTAGTCCTGAACTGCGTCGGCCCGTTCTATAGGTATGGCCCGACGATTCTCAAGGCGGTGATCCAGTCGGGGATCAACTACGTTGACGTCTGTGACGACTTCG
>CAZBET010000247.1:0-2627 GCA_964490995.1 uncultured Dehalococcoidia bacterium | reverse complement strand
TCGACTTTCAGATGTCCTTCGATTCGGGTTACGGGATCGATTATGATCTTACCCATGTTATTGAACCACCCTCTGACCGATATTCGGCAGTTTTGCATCCGGCGTCTTCTCGTAGATCGGCGAGACCAGGTCGGGGAACCCCTCGCAAGCGCAGCCGATGCAGAGCCCTCCGCAGGCGACGCACCAGTTGACGCCGTGGTTCCATAGCCTCGTCGCGCAATCCGCATGCGTAACCGGTCCCTTGCAGCCCAGTTCATAAAGGCAGCCAGGATCACTGAGCTTCTTGGCGAATTTCTGCTCGTCGTAGTAGGCGCGACGAGGACAGTTCTCGTGAATCAACTGTCCGTAGAAAGACTTGGGGCGATGCAACTCATCGAGCTCACCAGGTTTGGGCAGGCCGCCAATGAGAACGCCCGCAACCGTGCCTACAAACCAGTCGGGGTGAGGCGGACAGCCGGGGATGTTTATGAGGGGCGTGGTCACCTTCCTGGCCTTGAAAAGCTGCATCACACTGACACATTGTGCCGGGTTGGGTTTTGCGGCCGGGATACCACCGAAAGAAGCGCAAGTGCCCAGTGCAATAACGGCCAGAGCGTCACGCCCCAGGGCTTCCACCCTGACGTCCAGTGGTACTGGTTTGCCATCCTTCTGCTCGCCCAGTGAGCCGTAAGCGCCATTCCCCTTCGTCGGTATCGCTCCTTCTACCACCAGGAGATAGCCGCCTTTCTTCTTGTGCCAGGTGTCTTCGAGTGCATGGATTACCAGTTCTCCTGCCCCTGCCATTACTGTGGCCTGAAAGACAAGATTAACGTGCTTGCCGGGGATCACTTCATCGACAAGCACGTTCTTGATGCTGGGGCTGACTGTGTTGAGAACTGATACCGAACAACCTGTGCAGGTGGCTCCCTGTATCCAGAGTACGGGATACTCCTGACTCTTTGGATTTGCCATAATCCCTCCAGTTCTTTGAATAGCCCGGTACCTTCGGCAGTCACGCTCGGCGGATGAACAGGCAAAAAAAGAGAACGCTCTGCGTTCCGCAGTCCCTCAGACAGTATAGTGTAAACACGTGACCTTGTCCAGTTGCAGTCTTTTCCAGTTACGTTCGGGCCACCGCTGGCAGTGCTTTCGGCGCCCGGCACCCTGCTTCGGCCATGCTCGGGCGCCCGTGTCATGACTGGCACGGGTCGCGGGATCGTTCTATGGGGATTCCTCGACTTCAGCAAGCCCAGCGGTGGACCTTGACCACCCCAATCAGATCGCGTTCGGAGCCCACATGGTAGTGCAGCGTCAGGTTCTCCCCGATGAACGCCACGGTAGCGGTTGCTCCTTGTCTGCGTGAACACGTGGAAGAAGTACAGGGACAGGATGTAGAACAACTGGAGTTGCTGGTACATCCTGGCCTCTCGCGACCAGGCAATCTCGAGCGTCGAGAAAGCGACCAGGAACGCGGCAACCAACGCAAGCCTCTTGTCCCCTATCCGCCTGGCGAACACGTACACCAACGGAACGGTGAGCGTACCGAACAACACGCTGCGCAGCCTGGCGGCGAACTCGGTCTTGTCAAACAAGCCCATCGAAGCCGCGATGAGGCCGGTGTTGAGCAGCCCCCTCTTCAGCACACACGGGGCCCGTTGATGCTATAGCCCTCGTCATACCAGAGGGTTCGTCAATGTGTTCGGCCCGTGGCCAGTCAGTCTCTATATCAACCTGGACTGCTTCTCAGCCATTATGGCCGCATTTGGCTCTTGTTCAATCCTGCTGCGAGCCTTGAGACGACCCACCCCTTAGTCCGCCACATAGAGAACACACCCCTGAATCCCCTCTCGAGAGGGGACTGAGGGGTGCGTAGCTAACGCTGGAGGATGTCCGGCAGGCGCGAACCGCCCCTACTTGCGGGTGGATTTGGCGGGCGACTTGTGCCAGAGCTTCATGTGGTTCCTGTGGGTCTCATTCACCAGCCTGTCCAGCCCGTACTTGTGGTAGAACTCCTCCTCCAGATGGTGAACCTGGAGCCATTCGGGCATCACGATGGTATCGAACGTGGCGGGGAACCTCCCGTACGTGTCGAACACGTAGTTGCAGTAGTCCTTGGTTATTTGAATGACCTTCTTGCTCGGCACCGGATAGCCCGGCTGTACCTTCTTCCAGTCCTTGAAAGGCACCATCCCTTTGTAGCCGGACGTATACATCCCGTTGCTTCCAAACTTCTTCTCAATGAAGGCATCCACAGCGTCGTTCATGGTCTTGTAGTATGGCGGCTGGTAGCTTTCAAAGACACCGTCGAAACCCACCGGGTTCATGTTGAGCAGGGCGCCGCTTCCTTCCTTCGCCATGTTGTACCGGAAACCCATGGTTTGCAGCACCAATATCCCTATGTATCCGGTCATGACGATGGAACCAAGGCCCACGGCCTCGGCCACCAGTTGCATGTTCTGCAGCGCGTGAAATGCCGGGGCCAGATTGCCAAGGAAGATGGTGTATTCATACATGGACAAGGGGACATCCGGGCCCTTCAATGTCCCGTTGTCTATCCATTTCTTGATCCCCGCCGGGGCCGTACCCTTGTTGTCGTCGAATACCTTGTAGCCCTCCCCCATGAAGACGGCTATCACGGAATCGAGGTA
>CAZBET010000246.1:0-2657 GCA_964490995.1 uncultured Dehalococcoidia bacterium | reverse complement strand
TGGTCCAGTAGGTCCGGCACGCTCATGACGAAGGCCTGCTGCCGCAGCTTCAGGCGGTAGTTGGCTATGGCTGCTGCCAGGTGCGTCTTGCCGCAGCCGCTGGGCCCGCCTAGCACCAGCCAGCCCTTTGGGTTCTCAGCAAAGCCAGTAGCTGCCTTGTAACACCGGGCGAACCTCTCCTGGTTCTGCGGGTCGTCGCTGCGTCCCCGGGGCAGCAGGTTCTCGAAGGTGAGGCGCGTCAGAGGCCCGAGGTTGCTGTACCGCTCGAGGCGAGCGTGGTGTTCCTGTTCGAACTCGTTCTTGGTGCACTGGCAGGGCACTAGCTTGCCGAAGTCTGGGTGCCCGAAGGGCACGTCGAAACGCAGCCAGCCCCTTCCTTTGCAGAGGGGGCACGTGTCCTCCTCAGGCTCTCCGGTGCCGCTATCTCTTGAGGAGGTGGCCGTATCTTCTGCGGTATTCTTCGGGGTCGGCGTCCGCTTCAGAATGTCGCCGATGCTCTCCATCATCTCTGCCTTCTGTCGCCCACCTCTCGAGTATGCGCTGGATGTATCGCCAACTGCGTTTGTTGAGGTCGACCGCCTCTTTGAAGGCGTCCTGAATCCAGGGCGCGGGATAGGCCCTCTCCGCTTCTCGAAGCTCTTCTGCCACCATTGGGGAAAGCAGGCCGATGTTCTGCTCATACAGGGCGAAGATGTTGGGCTGCTCCTGGGCTGCGGGGTATGGTTCACTCTTCACGAGCCCCCCGAGATCAAGTTCGCCGTTCTGTATCCTGGCCAGAGCTCTCCGGTCGGCCTCCGCATTCACGAAATAGACGTCCTCGATGGCGCCGGCGCGTTCCAGCGGCAGGTGGAGCAGAGTGCCCCGGGACACCGCCAAGTTCAGGCCGCGGCGCAACTGTTCTGCTCGGGCCTGTTCGGTGCCGGGGCCCCTGGTGACCTCAGGGTCGCCCAGAAGCTCGCGATAGGTAACGAAGCGCGGATAGCCCCGTTTCTGGTAGACGGCCCAGAACACGTGCAGCGTGACCTTGAGCTCGGCGAGGTCATCTATCTGGGGCAGCACCGCGCTGAAGAAGAGGTTAGGGATCGGGGTGAACTTGGTCCGGGCGGGAAAGCCGCTGAACGCTTTCATAGCAGGCTCGGCTTTCGGGCGTCGACCTTCTCGGGGTTCTCAAACTTCGCTACCCGCTCCCGGAAGTAGAGGTGGGCGCGTCCGGTGGGGCCGTTCCTGTGTTTGGCGACAATGATCTCCGAGATGCCCTTGGGGTAGGGTCTGTCGGGGAACCTCTTCTCCCATTCCTCCTCGGAGTAGTAGATGTCTTCGCGGTAGATGAACATCACAACGTCGGCGTCCTGTTCGATCGAGCCGCTTTCTCTGAGGTCGGAGAGCATGGGAATGTGGGGAGTTCGAGCCTCCACGGCTCTGCTCAACTGAGAGACGGCGAGCACGGGGATGTCAAGCTCGCGGGCCAGCTCCTTGATGGAGTGGGAGATGTCGCTCATCTCCTGTACCCTGTTGTCGGTGACTCTGCTCGACCGCATAAGTTGCAGGTAGTCCACTATGATGAGGTCAATTCCCTTCTCACTCTGAAGTCGGCGCGCCTTGCCGCGCATGTCGGAGTCCCTGAGAAAGGGCGAGTCGTCGATGTAGATGGGGGCTTCGGCGAGGCGCCCCATGGCCTCCGTGACGTCCCCCCGCTGGCGGTCAGTTATCAGGTCCAGCCGCAGCTTCTGTGTATCGACCCCTGATTCGCCGGAGAGGAAGCGGTAAGCAAGCTCCATCTTGGACATCTCCAGGCTGAAGAGGGCTACGCGCGCCTTGTGTTTCATGGCGGCGTTGTGGGCGATGTTGAGCGCCAGGCTGGTCTTGCCCACGCTCGGCCTTGCAGCCAGCACGATCATGTCCGAGCGCTGCAGGCCGCCCAGTATCTTGTCGAGGTCGTAGAAGCCGGTGGGCACATGCGGGAGGAAATCGGGTCGGCCCGGGCCGAGGCTGCTCTCCTCAAAATATCGGTCGAGGACTTCGCGGATGTGAACGAAGTCTCGCCGGCTCTGTCCATATTTGAGCCGGAAGAGAATGCTCTCGGCCCTGCTCAGGGCATCGTCCACGTCCGGCGGCGATTCGTAGCCGATAGCAGCGATCTGGTTGGACGCGGAGATGAGCCTGCGCATCATTGACAGACGGCGCACTATGTTGGCGTAGTACTCCACGTGCACCGAGGTCGGGACCTGTGATATTAGATGACTGAGGTACGCCGCGCCGCCGGCGGCCTCGAGTTGCTGCCGCCTTGCCAGTTCGTGAGCGACCGTGACCTGGTTTATTGCCTCTCTGCGTTCGTAGATTAGAAGGCAGCACTCGTAGGTCCAGCGGTTCTTCTCACGATAGAAGTCCTCGGCACTGAGGGACGTAACGACCTTGAATATAGCCTCGGGGTCGATTAGAAGCGATCCCAGCACCGCCTCTTCGGCGTCGAGATCGTGTGGCGCGACCCTAACGCCTGACTGTGGCTCCCCCGCCTCGCCCGGCATCGCTATTCCTTCTCTTTCTCTTTCGGCTCCTGCTCAATCTCCTGGTCTCGCTCAACAACAACGGTTACCTTGGCGGTTACGTTATTGGTGAGCCTGATTGGCACCTCGTGTTTCCCCAGGTCCTTGATGGGC
>CAZBET010000245.1:0-2664 GCA_964490995.1 uncultured Dehalococcoidia bacterium | reverse complement strand
CTGACCGGAGGCGCCGTTCACGCCACCGACTTCTCCAATGCGTCGCGCACCATGCTGTTCAATATCCATACTCTGGACTGGGACGATGACCTGCTCAAGCTCTTCGGGATCCCACGCGCAATGCTGCCAAGGGTTCAGGCTTCCAGCGGCCTCTTCGGCCATACGACGGACGGCATCCCGATCGCCGGCGTCGCCGGCGACCAGCAGGCGGCCCTTTTCGGCCAGGCGTGCTTCGAGCGTGGAATGGTGAAGGCCACCCTTGGCACCGGCGCATTCGTGCTGATGAACGTTGGGAAGAGCCCCGTGCCCTCCAAACACGGCCTGCTCACAACCGTAGCGTGGGACACGGGAGAGGGCGTGGAATACGCTCTGGAAGGCAGCGTCTTCGTTGCCGGAGCCGTCATGCAGTGGCTGCGCGACCAACTGGGACTCATTGCCAGTTCGGCGGAATCGGAACAGCTTGCGCTGGAGGTAGACGACACAGGGGGGGTCTACTTCGTGCCGGCCTTTGTGGGGCTTGGCGCGCCCCACTGGGACATGTACGCGAGGGGCACCATCGTGGGCCTGACCCGCGGCACAGGCAAGTCTCATTTGGTCAGAGCAGCGCTGGAATCGATAGCGTACCAGGTCTGCGACGTGGCACGAGCCATGGCGGCCGACTCGAGGTTGAAGCCAACTGAGATACGCGTGGACGGAGGCGCGGCCGCCAACAACTTCCTGGCGCAGTTCCTGGCCGATATGCTTGGTGCAAGACTGTCTCGCCCTCAGGTGGTGGAGACGACGGCCCTGGGAGCAGCGTACCTCGCGGGGCTGGCGGTGGGCTTCTGGAAGGACCGCGCCGAGATAGCGTCGCTTCGGAAGAGTGATCGAGTCTTCGTACCCAGCGGCGACCGCGAGAAGCGCCGGGCGCTCTACCGGGGCTGGCGCAGGGCAGTGAAGCGGTCGAAGGGATGGGCCAGGCAAGGACAGGTAGCGTGAAGAGGGACTTCGGCGCCATTGCGGCGGAGCGTTTCGACATCATCGTCGTCGGCGGGGGTATCATCGGCGCGGGGATAGCGCGCGATGCCGCCCTGCGCGGCTTCCGGACGCTGCTGGTCGAGAAGGAGGACTTCGGCTGCGGCACGACCTCCCGTTCCTCCCGCCTGATCCACGGCGGCCTGCGCTACCTCAGGCGGCTGGAGCTTGGCCTGGTGCATCAGGACTTGCGCGAACGCGAGGTTCTGCTCCACATCGCTCCGCACCTGGTGCATCCCCTGCGCTTCGTCATCCCCATGACGAGCGGAAGCCCCGTGCAGCGGCTGGCGCTGCCTATCGGTCTGCGGCTCTACGACCTCCTCTTCTTCAAGAAGAGCCTGCCCTCCCATGAGCACCTCTCCCGCCGCGAGACGCTGGACCTGGAGCCGGGGCTGGAGAAGAAAGGCCTGGTGGGGTCGCTGCTGTACTACGACTGCCAGGCGCCCTTCGTGGAGCGGCTCTGCCTGGAGAACGCCATCTCCGCCGCCGAACACGGCGCCGTTGTTCTCAACCATGCGAAGGTCACAGGGTTCCTGAGAGACGGCAGCGCCGTGTGCGGGGTGCAGGTGCGGGACTGCATATCGGGTGAGACCTATCAGGCGCGTGGCCGCATCGTGATCAACGCCGCGGGGCACTGGGTGGACACGGTGCGCGACATGCTGGACGGAGGCGCGAGACCCATGATCCGCCGCACCAAGGGCATCCACCTCCTGGCTCCGCAGGTATCCCGCAACGCCGTCGTGCTGTTCGCGCTGTCCGATGGCCGCCTGTTCTTCGTAATACCGTGGCAGGGCTACTCCCTCATCGGGACCACCGACACCGACTACTCTGGCGACCTCGATGCGGTGGAGGCCGATGCCGGAGACGTGTCCTACCTGCTCGGGGAAGTGCGGCGCACCTTTCCCGGCGTGGGGTCGGGCGAGGTCTTCTATGCGTGCGCGGGGCTGCGCGCCCTGGCGCTTTCGGGGGTGGGGCGGGCCAGCGACGTGTCCCGCGACCACAAGCTGGTTGACCACGACCGAAGGGACGGCATAGGCGGCTTCGTCTCCGTGCTGGGGGGCAAGATAACCGCCTACCGCGCCGTGGCCGACAACGCGATGAACCTGGTGTGCCGCAAGCTGGGGGCCCGCCGCCTGTGCCTGACGGCAAGAGCGCCTCTACCCGGGGCACCGTCTGTGCCGGAGGATTCGGTGCAGCGCGCCGCAGCCGAACACGCCGTGGAGACTGTGGCGCATCTGGCCGAGCTGTACGGGTCCCGATTCTCTCAGGTGCTCGAAAACGTGAAGCGGGACGCGAGTGCGGGGCAGCGCCTCTGCCCGCACTCTCCGGACATCCTGGCGCAGGTTGAGCATGCCGTGGAACACGAGGCCGCGCTCACCGTGGGGGACTTCCTGCTCCGGCGCAGCGCCGTGGGTCTGGGCCCCTGCCAGGGGCTGGACGCGGCGGAGACGGTAGCGCGTGAGATGGGCCAGCTCCTGGGATGGAGCGGCGCCGACCAGCAGCGCCAGATAGACGCCTACCGCGCAACAGCCGAGTCAGGCCAGCGCTTTCGCACCGAGGCTGGTGCCCTCCATGTCAAACCATAGGCCGCCAACAGCGCGTGCTCCCCACCACACAATCCGGTCAGGTGTGCAGTGGCAGACGATCTAG
>CAZBET010000244.1:0-2698 GCA_964490995.1 uncultured Dehalococcoidia bacterium | reverse complement strand
GTGCCTGCGCATCGAACTCGGCGTCAGGTCAGGTGAAAGGTACGAGCTCTGCCGCAGCGTCCACGCGGAGCAAAACGCCATCATCAACGCCGCCAGGACGGGCGCGAACATATTCGAGGGCGACATGTACATCTCGAGCGAGAAGATAAGTAGAGGGTACAGCGGACGCGGCGAGGCCAGGATCTACGGCCCCTGCATCCTCTGCATGAAGGAGATCATCAACTCAGGTCTCAAGAGAGTGCACATGAGAGAGGAAGGCGTTGGCTCCAGGACTTACGACGTCGAAGATTTGAAGCGGATGTTGCGTGAGGCGGAAGAGGGACAGAAGCGCAGCTTCAAGCGCAAGCCGCGCGAAGCTCGAAGCACCAAGTCCTAAATCCTAAGCACCAATTCCTAAATCCTAAACAATACCGAATGCTCCAAATCCCAAACCGCCAAACGCCCAGCAGATGAGAGCGCACTCCAACATGTCATTGCGAGGCGCCGCAGGCGCCGCGGCAATCTCCTCGATTGCGGCGAGTGCCAAGTACCGGGCGATTGCTTCGCCGCCCGCCACGCTTCGCTCGCGGCACTGGCTCGCAATGACAGCTAGACGTGCGTGCAGCACCGGTTTCATTTGAGCCGCAGCGCCATGAGCAGCCCGGCCATGCTCTTGGCATCGCATATCTCGCCTGACGCCATAAGCTCAAGGGTCTTTCCGAGCGGGACGCGCACCACCTCGATGGCCTCGTCGTCGTCAGCACGTCGCTCAACCGGCGTGAGTCCAGTTGCCAGATAGAGGTGCATTGCCTCCGTGCAGAACCCGGGGCTGGTGTAGAAGTAGTTGAGCCTCTCCCATCGTTCGGCGGAGAACCCCGTCTCCTCCTCAAGCTCACGTCGGGCACCCTCAAGAGGGTCTTCGCCATCCTCAATGCCCCCGGCAGGTATCTCCAGCAGCATCTTCTCGACTGCCTTGCGGTACTGGCGGACGAGGAGCACAGTGTCGTCGGAGTCCAGGGCGACAATAGCGGTGCAAGCGCCGTGCTCGACAATCTCGCGCTTCGTCTCCCTGCCGGAGGAGAGTTCCACCGTGTCCACCCTCAAGCTGAGTATCTTCCCCTCGTAGATGCGCTCACTATGGAGAGTCGGCTCACGGCTCATCTTCATCTCTCAATGCAGTCCTCGGGCCGATCTCGAGGATCAGGGGCACCTCGTCGCAGTCGGGAAACTTGGGGCACGTGTAGCACTCACCCCAGATCTTGCGTGGCAGCCTCGCCTTGTCGCCGAGAATGAACCCAAGCTTCTCGAAGAACGCCGGCTTGTAGGTCAGGCAGAAGATAGTGGATATGCCCAGTTCCCTGGCTTCCTCGACGCACCTCTTCACCAGCAAGGTGCCGATGCCACGCTTCTGACTGCGCCGGGCAACCGCGAGGGACTTTATCTCGGCGATGTCAGCCCAGCTAACGTGAAGAGCGACACACGCAACCACCTTGTCGCCGCTTCTGACGACGAAGTAGTCCCTGATATTCTCGTAGATTTCGCTCAAGGCCCGGGGAAGCATCTCGCCCTGGCCGGCAAACCTGTTGATGAGTTTGTGCATCTGCGCCGCATCGGCAATCTTGGCTTTCTCTATCTTCATCTCGTTTCATTCCGCCTTTGCCAGCTTCTGCGTCAGAGTCCCGTAGAAAGGTGTCGGCCACCTGGCCCTTATCAGCCTGGTGACGCAGGGGCTGCGTTCGACCCTCACGACATTGCCGTCCTTCAGTGGAACCTCAATCTGGCCATCGATGCTGAGCGTTGCCTGGTGCGTGGTGCGCACTTCGAGCTCCACCACGCTCTCACAAGGCAAGACTAGAGTGGCGGGAAGCCCGAGGTGCGGTGCAATCGGCCTGATCACCATTTCCTCAGCGTGAGGATGGAGGATAGGCCCGCCAGCGGCCAGAGAATACGCGGTGGTGCCGGTCGCCGTGGCAACGATGACCCCGTCGCATCTGTACGTTGTCACAGCTTCCCCGTCTACGGACGCCTTGACGCGAATCAAACGGCACCTTGCTCCACGGGCCACCACCACGTCGTTGAGGGCACGGTATTGAGCGCCATCAGAGGAAGCAACCTCTGCCTGGAGCATGGTCCTCTCCTCAATCCAGCCCTCACCCTGGACAAAAGCGGGCACCCGGCTCAAGGCCTCGCCGGGGCTCAGTTCGGTCATGAAGCCCAGGCGTCCCAGGTTCACCCCCAGTATCGGAATGCCCAGGGGACTCGCGACGCGCGCCGCCCTGAGAATGGTGCCGTCGCCGCCGAGGCAGACCACGAACTTGGTCCCATCCGCCAGTTCCTGCGCTTTCTCCTCGTCCCATGCCGAGCAACTCCAGACCGCGAAACCCAGCCCTTCAACCACCTTTGTCAGTTGCTGGGCCAAGTCACCGGCGGCCTTGATCTTGGGCTGGAACAGGATGCCGATCTTCTTCAGGCTACAGCCTCTATCCATGAATCTGCTCTACCGCACAAAGGTTGGGGAGTGCGAATTCACCCTCACCCAGCCTTTCCCGTCAAGGGAGAGGAGCCACGAATTCAGTTCAGGGTGCCCCGGAGCATAAGCTCCGGCTCAGGTTGGAGCAGGTGATCCAGCCTACCCCCGCTGCTGCCGGGGCTGAGCTCTAGGGCTTCCTCAAGAGGACGAAGAACTCCTGGTTCCCGTCCGCGCCGAGAACCGTCGATG
>CAZBET010000243.1:0-2701 GCA_964490995.1 uncultured Dehalococcoidia bacterium | reverse complement strand
CCAAGACCCGGAAGAAGAAGGATGCGGTGAGGATCGCCCTGGAGGAATTCGTCAGGCGCAAGAAAGTCGAGAGACTCCTGGCATTGCCTGGGAAGATCGAGATATCCGACGTGAGCGCAGAATTGGAGAGGATGGAACTCAGTGAAGCCGCAGGTGCTGGTTGACACTTCAATCTGGGTGGAGTACTTTCTGGGCAAAGACCACGAGGTGGTTGAGGTTGTCAAGGAGTTGATAAGAACCGGGCGTGCCACCCTGTGCGGTATCGTCCTCTCCGAGCTTCTGGCTGGCGTTAGGACCAAGAGGAGTCAAGACGCGCTGAAGGAAAGCTTGGACGCTCTCGACTATGCTGAGGTCTCCAGAGGCACCTGGATTCTTGCGGGTGAGATGTCCAGTCGCCTTAGACGCCAGGGGGTTAGCATCCCCCTGACGGATATTGTAGTGGCCGCGCTGGCAGTCGGAAACGGCTCCGAGTTGCTTACCAGGGATGCCCATTTCGACCGAATCCCCGAATTGAGACGCTTCGAGCCAGTGAAAGCATGAGCCGGCTGGCCCCACATCATTAGCGGCAGGTTCACAGGAATGAAGCACCGCAGGCAAGGCCCAGACCTCTTTGAACAGTCCAGCCAGGCACGGCTGGCCCACGAGGCTCCCCTCGCGGCGCGGATGAGGCCCCGTAGCTTCGACGAGTTCGTGGGGCAGGAGCACATCGCCGGCGAGGGGCGGGTGCTGCGGAAGAGCATCGAGTCTGACCAGCTTCCCTCCATCATCCTCTGGGGACCGCCGGGCAGCGGCAAGACCACCCTGGCCCACATCATCGCCAACGTCACCAAATCGCACTTCAGCCCGGTCTCCGCGGTGGCCTCCGGAGTTGCCGACCTGCGGCGCATAGTCGACGAGGCCAGGGAGCGCCACGGCCTGCACCAGCAACGCACCATCCTCTTCATAGACGAGATTCACCGCTTCAACAAGGCGCAGCAGGACGCCATCCTCCCCTACGTGGAGGACGGCACCGTCACCCTCATCGGCGCGACCACCGAGAACCCCTCGTTCGAGGTTATCTCTCCCCTGCTCTCCCGCTGCCGCGTGTTCACGCTCAACGCGCTCACCGATGAACAGGTCGGCGCCATAGTCGAGAGCGCTCTCCTGGACGAGGAGCGCGGTCTGGGCAGAATGAACATCGAACTGGATGACGGTGCCCGCGAGCTGTTACTCGTTATGTCAAATGGAGATGCGCGTGTGGCCCTCAACGCCCTCGAGCTGGCTGCCTCAACAACCCCTCCTTCGGAGGACGGCAAACGCCACATCAAGCTGGCGGCCATCGAGGACGCCTTGCAGCACCGCGCCCTGCTCTACGACAGAGCCGGCGAGGAGCACTACAACATCATCTCCGCCTTGCACAAGTCCCTCCGCGACTCCGACCCCGACGCCGCGCTCTACTGGATGGGGCGGATGCTGGAAGCCGGTGAAGACCCGCTGTACATCGCACGGCGCCTGGTCAGGTTCGCCTCCGAGGACGTCGGCATGGCCGACCCCCAGGCGCTTGCCGTGGCCGTCTCAGCCCAGCAGGCAGTGCACTTCATCGGCATGCCCGAGGGCAACCTGGCGCTGGCCCAGGTGGTGGTCTATCTCGCCACAGCGCCCAAGAGCAATGCCCTCTACACAGCCTACTCCAAAGTGCAGAAAGACGTGGAGAGAACGCGGAACGAGCCGGTGCCGCTGCACCTGCGCAACCCCGTCACGCAACTGATGAAAGGGATCGGCTACGGCAAAGGGTACAAGTACGCGCACAACTTCCCCGGCCATTTCGTGGAGCAGCAGCACCTGCCGGATTCGCTTCGGGGCAAGAATTACTACGAACCGAGCGACCAGGGGTTCGAGAAGGAGATCGAGGGCCGCCTGGCGAGGTGGCGCGAGGGGCGCGAAGCGAGAAAGCAGACCGACAAGAGAGGGGACGATTGATGATCGAGACTAGACTGAAGTTCCCCTGCGGCGAGTTCTCCCTGGAGGGCGTCACCAGCGTGCCCGAAGGCCCCGGCCCCTTCCCCGCAGTGGTTGTCTGCCACCCCCATCCCCAGTACGGGGGCGACATGGACAACGACGTCGTCACCGCTGTCTGCCAGGCGCTGGGCCAGGCCTCGATCGCAAGCCTGAGATTCAATTTCCGTGGCGTCAAAGCGAGCGGCGGCACGCACGACGTGGGCGTCGGGGAACAGGACGACCTCATCGCCGCGCTCGACTTCGTATCATCGCTCGAAGGAATCGACAAGGACAGGGTCGGCGTCTGCGGCTACTCCTTCGGCGGCGCAGTAGCTCTCCACGTTGCCCCCGCGGACAAGCGCGTGAAGGCACTGGCGCTGATATCGCCCGCCGTCGAGTCGTATGTACGGCTGACCAAGTACGACACCCCCAAGCTGATTGTCTGCGGCAGCGCGGACCAGTTCGTAAGCATCATCGCCCTCCAGCGCCTCGCCGAGGAGCTGTCCCCGCCGGTCCAGTGCGAGTTCATATCGGGCGCCGACCATTTCTGGGGAGGGTTCGAGGACAAAGTGGCGGCGAAAGTCGCCGCCTTCCTCGCAGACAGGCTGAAGCCATCGCCAGGCTAGCTGCTCAGGGTAGCCTGGAGCATCTGCTCCAGGCCAAGTCGGAGCGTCTGCTCCGACCTGGCGCTCGTAACCTTGCGAGGAGCCCTTCAAGCGCATAG
>CAZBET010000242.1:0-2737 GCA_964490995.1 uncultured Dehalococcoidia bacterium | reverse complement strand
AGGGCGAGCGCAAAGCTGTTAGGGAGGTCAAGGACGAGGAGTACCACCGGTCTGAGATCTCCTACGGCAGCTTCTCCAGGTCGATAACGGTGCCTGCGGCCGTCGATGCCGACAAGATCGAGGCTACGTACGAGGACGGAATCCTGGAAGTGGTCGTGCCCAAGGCCAAGGAGGCCAAACCCTCGAAGATCCAGGTAAAGGGCAAGGGAACCTGATATTCAGCCAGGTTCACGCTCCGCTCCTCTGGCTGTCGGTCATAACCCATCTTGTCGCGGCCATCTGGGTTCCAGGCATCCCCTTCACCACCTGATACCGCGGGTACCAAGGAGGGCCGGATGTCGCTCAGACGGGCGGCATATGGGGGCGCATCCTGAACGGGTGACAGGCCACGACGGGGCTCTTCCTTTCCTTTGAGCGTTGAATAGCCATCGTCTTTGTGGTATAGTCTGGGCCAAAACAAGGAAAGGAGAGAATTTGAAGAAATACACAGCAGAACTGATCGGGACAGCCGCGCTGGTACTCATAGGCTGCGGCAGCGCGGTAATCGCCGGACAGTACATAGGGTTCGCGGGTATCGCGTTCGCCTTCGGCCTGATTGTCCTGGCGATGGTCTATGCCATCGGGAGCATATCCGGCTGCCACATCAATCCGGCGATAACAGTCGCCATGTTCGTCGCGGGCAAGATCAAGGGTAAGGATGCTATAGGCTATGTGATCGCTCAATGCATCGGCGCCATCATCGGGGCGGGGATTCTGCTGACTATCGCTAAGGGCCTGGGTGGTTACTCCCTGGATCTCAACGGGCTGGGACAGAACGGCTACGGTGCCCAATCGCCAGCAGGATATGCTATGTGGGCTTGTTTCGTTGCAGAGCTTGTGCTGACTGCCTTGTTCCTCCTGGTGATACTCGGCTCCACCAGCGAGAAAGCGCCTAAAGGGTTCGCGGGTATAGCAATAGGCTTTTCACTGGTGTTAATCCATCTGGTGGGGATTCCTATAACCGGCACCTCGGTCAATCCGGCGAGGAGCCTGGGGCCAGCGGTATTTGTGGGCGGCGAGGCACTTCCGCAACTCTGGCTGTTCTGGGTGGCCCCCATCATAGGCGGCATCCTGGCGGCAGTCATCTGGAAGTATGTCTTGCAGGAGAAGCAAGCTCCGGCTGCGTGAGATCTGCTGGTAGGGGCGGCTTGTGGGAAGCACTACACTAGGCCCGTCGCCCGGCGCTGCTTGGCCGGCCAGGCGAACGGGGTAGCTGTGCATCCAGGAGCACAGTCAGCCGTGAGCGAATAGGCAACGTTCGCGGTCAAAAGGGGGTGAGACGCATGTGGAAGGACTTCAAGGAATTCATAATGCGCGGCAACGTGGTGGACATGGCGGTTGGCATCATAATCGGCGCGGCCATCGCTCTGGTCATCAACTCGCTGGTCAGGGACATCATCATGCCCCCCATCGGGCTGGCCTTAGGTGGTGTTGACTTCAGCAATCTCTTTGCGGTCTTGAAACAAGGCACGCCACCCGGGCCATATCCAACGCTGGCTGAGGCTCAGGCTGCCAGTGCGGTCACCATCAACTACGGCGTGTTCGTCAATACGATCATCAGCTTTCTGATAATCGCCTTCGCCATCTTCATGATGGTGCTCTTCGTCATGAGGATGCGCAAGCGGGCCGAGACACCGGCTATACCCACCACAAAAGACTGCCCGTACTGCCTCTCCAAGATCGCCATCAAGGCAACCCGCTGCCCCAACTGCACCTCGGAGTTGAAGGCAGCCTAGTATTCCTCGCAACGACCATTCCGCCAACGCAACACGGGACTTCCGGGGGCACAGCCACATGCCCCTCCCATAGGTAGTTGCGCCTGCGTGCCGAGCCTCGTCAACTTCTTCACCCCCGTCACACACCTGCCATCGTTCGCTGCACGTAACTCCCCGGTCAGGCCAATGCACCCGTCCGCCAACGCGCAACCGCGTCATTCGACACCCCCCAGATGTACCGCACGGACCTCATAAGGTGCCAAGAAAGTGAGCATCTACCTATACGACTTCTATTGTAGAGGCGCTATAATCGCCAGCCAAAACGAAGCAAATCTAACATGGTAGTGCACGAAATGCCGCCCAGTGCTCCACAGCGACCTTCAGTGTACCTCATTGGCCGCCAACCGATTTGCCTTGCCAAGGGGCAACGATATAGCATGTTCACATAAGGTCGGATAAGAAGGGGCACAAAGGGATAAGAAAGGTGATAAGCCTTGCAAAGATTGCTCAAGACAAACGACGTTGCGCAGATATTAGGAGTGCGACGGAATGCGCTGTATTCCTATATTGCCATTGGCAAGCTCAAGGCGCACAAGCTGGGCGGCAATGGCAGACACACCAAAAGACACTGGCGGATTAAGCAGAAGGACCTTGATGCCTTCATAGGGTCCTAGGAGGAATGCGAGATGAGGAGCAATGTGGAAACCAGGGCTGCCAGCAATAGACACACAGTGCTCTACCCAAGGGCCGCGCGACCCTCAGTCAGGGGGATGCTCCTGGAGAAGGCAGGTTCATTGGTGGACCTCTTGCAGGACACCTACCTGATTGCCCACCTATACTGGCAAACGAGTACTGCAAGTAAGGAAAGGGTTCAGGGTCTTGGAGTTCTCACTGGCTTTGGGGTCCCAGCGCCTGCGAGCGAGGCGAAATAACCAGTTTGGGGGGATTTGCCGAATAGAGCCGGAATAAGGCAATCGGCCCTT
>CAZBET010000241.1:0-2740 GCA_964490995.1 uncultured Dehalococcoidia bacterium | reverse complement strand
TGTCGACGCCGGCCTCGATCGCTTTGAGGCAGGTCATCGAAGCCATGCCGCTTGTGTAGTGCGTGTGCAGTTCCACGGGAACCTTGAGCGCATCCTTAAGGGCTCTAATCAGATCATAGGCATCGTACGGCGAAAGCAGGCCTGCCATGTCCTTGATGCACAGGCTGTCGGCACCCATGTCCTGAAAGGTAGCGGCCTTTTTCACCCAGTAGTCTATGGTGAAGACGGGGCCGCCGATTTTGCTCTCGGTGAGCGAGAAGCTGAGGCAGGCCTGGATGTGCTTGCCGGCCTTCTTTATCGCGGCAAACGAAGCCTTGACGTTGCGCTCGTCGTTTACGGCGTCGAAAACGCGGAAGATGTCGATGCCCACGTCGGCGGAGTGCTTCACGAAGGCGTCGACGACATCATCGGCGTAGTTGCGATATCCCACCAGGTTCTGTCCTCTGAGCAGCATCTGGAGGGGGGTATTCGGCATCAGTTTCTTGAGGATGCGCACCCTATCCCAGGGGTCTTCATTCAAGAAGCGGGTGCAGACATCGAACGTTGCTCCACCCCATACCTCCATTGAGTGAAAGCCAACCTTATCCATCTCGGGGGCGACGGCTTTCATATCATCCATCCGCATTCTTGTAGCGAATGACGACTGATGGCCATCGCGAAAGGTGGTATCACAGATCTTTACTGGGTTCTTCGCTTTTGAGCTTGCCTTCGACTTCTCAGCCATAGCCTCTTGCCTCCTTGAGATTCACGGATGACCCGCTGCGAGCGCGTCTCCGGTCAGACTATTCTCCGCTGCCACAACTGGCGCATTCTCATCATTTCCTCTCGTCCTGAAACGTGCCACAGACTCAGGACGGGGGCTGGCCTGCGGGGTACCACGGCCTCACGGGCAGCCTGCTCTTCCTCCATATACGCGTTCACTGCGGCCAAGACCGCGGCGACGACCTTGTTTCTGTCCTTGTCTGAACGCAGATCGATACTCATCTTGTTCTGCCCCACGACCTCATTTACATCGGTATGTTGCCGTGCTTCTTCGGCGGTCTCGTCTCACGCTTGGTTGACAGAAACTCGAGGGCGCCCACTATCTTGGGACGGCTCTCGAACGGCATGATTACCTCGTCCACCAGCCCGCGCGCCGCGGCTATGTAGGGGTTGTAGAAGAGGTTGTGGTACTCTCTGATTTTCTCTTCCAGCTTTGCCTTCTTGTCCGCGGCTTCCGATATCTCGCGGCGATGAATGATGTTGGCAGCGCCTTCGGCGCCCATCACTGCAATCTCAGCGGTCGGCCAGGCGAAGACCATGTCCGCGCCAAGGTCTTTGGCGCACATGGCCAGGTAGGCGCCGCCATACGCTTTGCGTACGATCATGGTGATCTTAGGCACGGTCGCCTCGGAGTAGCACCAGAGGAGCTTGGCGCCGTGCCGGATAATGCCCGACCACTCCTGGTCGGTGCCCGGCAGGTAGCCCGGGATATCCACAAGGGTCAGCAGAGGTATATTGAACGCATCGCAGAACCTGATGAACCGGGTGGCCTTGTCTGAGGCGTTCACGTCCAGGCTGCCAGCGATGAACTGCGGATTGTTGGCGATGATTCCCACTGTTCTGCCATTGACGCGGGCAAAACAGACGATCATGTTCTCGGCGTAGAGAGCGTGCGGCTCTAAGAACGCGCCATTGTCCACGATAGAGCGGATCACTTCCCTCATGTCGTAGCTTTGGCGGGCGCTCTCCGGGATTATTGTGTCCAGAGGTGGAGCTGTGCGCTTGGGGTCGTCCCCGGTGTCGACGAGCGGCGGGTCCTCCATGTTGTTGGAGGGCAGATAGCTGAGTAGGTCCTTGATCCTCTCAATGGCGTGCGCATCGCTATCACAGATAAAATGCGCCACACCGCTCTTGGTATTGTGCACCGCGGCCCCACCCAGGTTCTCGAAGTCGATGGTTTCTCCGCTCACGGTCTTGATGACGTCCGGGCCGGTGATGAACATGTAGCTGGTCTTGTTGACCATGAAGACCCAGTCTGTCATAGCCGGGGAATAGACAGCGCCTCCCGCGGTGGGGCCCATGATGGCAGATATCTGAGGAATGACACCCGAGGCGCACGAATTCCGGAAGAATATGCTGCCGTAGCCTGCGAGCGCGTCCACGCCCTCCTGGATGCGGGCTCCGCCGGAATCATTGAACCCGACGCACGGGACGCCGAGGCGCATTGCCAGGTCCATCAACTTCGCTATCTTCCTGGCGTGCATCTCACCCAGAGTGCCGCCGCGGGATGTGAAGTCCTGGGAAAAAGCGCATAACGCGCGGCCGTTCACTGTGCCATGGCCGGTGACCACGCCTTCGCTGGCGATGAAGGCCTTGGCCATGTCGAAATCGGTGCAGCGATGGCGCACGAACGCATCGAGTTCCGAGAAGCTTCCAGCGTCGAAGAGGAGGTCGAGCCTTTCTCTCGCCGTGAGTTTGCCCGACTGGTGCTGCTTGTCAATCGCCTGGGGGCCGCCTGCCGCCTTCTCTTTCTCTTGTCTTGCCCTCAAGTCCTGAAGCCGTTCGAAGACTGATGCCATCAGGCTTCTCCTTTCTCTGCCTGACCTCCACCGATTCTACCCGGTGAGATGCCGCTGGTCTGGGAGACAGACGCCGCTGAAGGATGTACGACGGGGAGTTGGCCGCGCGCGCCTGACGTTTCGCGCAGCCGGTTGTGTCGCAATCTGTGCACGGGGAAGACGTGCAAGGATTCTCTGAC
>CAZBET010000240.1:0-2747 GCA_964490995.1 uncultured Dehalococcoidia bacterium | reverse complement strand
TTCCGGGCTCCATGAAGACCTCGGTTCCCTGCACGTGGTCTATGTGGCCGTGGGTGTAGATGATGTACCTGATGCGTTTGTCACTTATCTTGCGGAACTCTTCCAGAATCTGTCGGGCCGTCTCCCTGGATTCAGTGGTATCGATTATCACGAGCCCATCGTCGGTGACCACCATGCCGACGTTTCCCATGGCAAACCCGCGTGCCAGATAGATATCATCGGTGACCTTCTCCATTTCAGGTTGAGTCAACTGCCGCAGCAACGTGAATTGCCTGACGGCGTCCAGGGGAAACTTGGGTCGCGGGAGTGGGGTGTAGCTTATGGTGGATTCCCCGGGCGCTCCGGGCTCCCGCACCACCGGCTCCGCTCTCCTGAAGTCCACGTACTGAGAGAGAACGAGAGCGATTACTAGCGCCACGATAACCACGAGTTCAACTACCGCCAATGCCTTAGTCTTCATTTGATCCTCCTAGTCTTCCGTCCGAAGATGACGAAACCGGGGAAGGTCAACCTCTCCCCGAACTGGCATTTGACTCTAGCTCTCCGCAAGCTCAGTCGTCAACAGCAGCCACCGTCAGACTCCCGCGAAATCGCAGAGCGGATACGACAACCGGGGAGGCAGAAGGGCTATTCACCGCAGCCTGATCTGACGGAATGCCTTTGAAGACGATGAAGACTACCAGACGCAGGGGAATGCACATCCCATGCACATCAAGCGAGATTGAACAGCATTTGGGAAGCACCAGACTAGTATTCCTCTGGATTCACATCCACTGACACACGCATGTTGCTGTCAATGCGCCATATTCCCTCGTCGTGGTGCCTCGGCAGCTTGATGATGAAGTCGGGGTAGAAAGTCCAGCGGTTTCCGTCCAGCGTGAAACTGGCGCCGAAATCGAGCGGGGAATACTCGCCTGGTGGAGGCAACTTTCCGTCCTTCGTGGCCACCCGGCCTGACATGGCGAAGTACGCGTCCAGGGCTGCCTTGACCAGGTTCAGATCAGTCTGCAGGGCTGACTCCTGTGCCTTCTGCACCTGAGGTGTGGGAGCGAGCCCGCCACGGCCGCAGCCCATCGCAGCGATGATAAGCGCGAACACCACCAGAACAGCCAACCCGGAGCCAAGCTTTGCCATTGCAGCCCCTGAAGAGCCCGCCAGTTGCGATATTCTAAAGCCAAATCTATAATACCGCAACAAGAGCAACGTGGAGCGCCGGGTTTCACAAGAATGGCCATATTCCCCGAAATAGACCACAGCAAGTGCAACGGCTGCGGCTTGTGCGTCTACATTTGCGAGCGGGGTGGGTTGATACTGGTGGATGACCCCGTTGTCGCAATAGTGGAAACAGCGATTTGCGATTGGTGTGCCAATTGCGAGGCGGTGTGTCAAACCGGAGCGATACGCTGCGCCTATGAGGTGGTCTTCGAGACCACCGAACGATAGGGTTGGACTCTGCACACCGGCGCTCGAAGTCGGCGGGCTGGATGCTGTGCCGGGAGGAGGATGAAATGCCTGTGGCAAAGGTGAATGGAATCAACATGTACTATGAGACTCACGGTGAGGGTGAGCCCATTGTGCTGATAATGGGCCTGGGTGGAACCGCCGAGATGTGGTTCCGGCAGGTCCCGGGGCTTTCAAAGGGACACCGTGTGATCGCCTTCGACAACAGGGGCGTTGGGCGCAGCGACAAACCGGACGTAGAATACACCATGAGCATGCTTGCTCAGGATACGGCCGGCCTTCTCGATACCTTGGAGATAGGGGCGGCGCATATCTACGGCGTTTCGATGGGAGGTATGGTCGCCCAGAACTTCGCGCTCCGCTGGCCGAAGAGGGTGCTCAGCCTCATTCTGGGATGCACTTCCTGCGGGGGTCAGCACTTCATTTTGCCGGATGCGGAGGCGCTGGACTTCCTTGTTAGCTGGCATCACAGGGGCCAGCTTACGCCGGAGGGAAGGACGCGGAGGCTGGTTCCCTTCAACTTCAGCCAGGAATTCATCAGCAGCAGACCGGCCATCGTTGAGCAGTTCATATCAAAGACAGTACAGTACTGGCCGCCACCTCACACCTTCGAAAGGCAGGCACAGGCTGTGCTGACCCACGATACGTATGACCGGCTGCCCCGGATCAAGGCCCCCACCCTGGTAATCGCCGGGAGCGCAGACAGACAGGTCCCCGTGGAGAATTCCAGGATACTAGCTTCCAGACTGCCAAATGCCGAGCTGGTAGTCCTGAAGAACATGGGACATGGGTTCTTCATCGAGGGCGCGGAGGAGGCGAACAGGGAGATCCTGCGTTTCCTGAGGCAATGCGCCAGAGTGGTCTAAGCGGGCCTGTCGCCCGCCGCTTGTTGGCGCCCAAAGGGCAGCATCAGTTTCGGCCGTTGCTGACCCGCGAGCCGGCAGGAGGTTCACGCAAGGATTAGCAGCGGGTTTGTTGGCCAGGCTGATGCCCTCGACGGGAGCCTTCTTCGCCGTTACGCAAACGACATTGGCTTCTGAATGTGGCCTGGCGCGTGCCCATGCCGGTGGCGGCAATGGAATGACACCCCAATTGGCCCAGCGGGTTGTCAGAGGAGCAGCAGAAGGGCATAGTATGTCACGCCGCGGACCATTGGGTAGCAGGAAAACATAGCTCTGGATTCTACGCCCATGTGGACATCCCAATGTTCGTGACTTGGTGACCTCTCAAGCTTACATAGGTTGAGGGTCAGCAAAGTAGTACACCACCACATACGAATCGTAGCT
>CAZBET010000239.1:0-2765 GCA_964490995.1 uncultured Dehalococcoidia bacterium | reverse complement strand
GATAGCCGCGGAGATGCGAGACAGGTGGAGCCTGGGCCGAATAGCGCTGTGTTTTCGCTCGGGCCCCGTGCCTGCTGGCGAAGTCACGGTCGTTGTCGCAGTGTCTGCCACTCACAGGCAGGAGGCCTTTGCCGCGTGCCGGTACGCCATCGACCGGTTCAAGGGGATAGTCTCGGCAAAGGAGATAGGAGAAGACGGCTAGCTCTGGTTCGGTGACAAGGGTCAGGCTCGAAGCAGACGGGCTACGGCTTGTCGGTGAGCTCCGTACGCCTCACGGCAAAGGTCCACACCCCGCCGTCTGCATCTGCCACGGCGTGCCAGCCAAGAGAACTCCTGACCCCACAGACAGAGGCTATCCCTTGCTGGCAGAGAGGTTCAGTGCTGAGGGGTTCGCCGTCCTTATCTTCAATTTCCGGGGCTCTGGGGAGAGCGAGGGCAATTTCGACATCCTGGGCTGGACGCGAGACCTGGAAGCTGCGATTGACTTCCTCAGCGGGCTCGACGCAGTGGACAGAGCGCGGCTCTCGTTGATGGGCTTCAGCGGCGGCGCGATGGTCTCGGTCTACTGCACAGCGATAGACAAGAGGATAACCTCGCTTGTGGCCTGTGCCTGCCCGGCCCGATTCTTCGATATCACCGACTTCACCAGAATCGACCAGTTCCTGGAGCACTGTCGAGCCGTCGGCATAATACGGGACAGCGGCTTCCCGCCGTCCGTTGAGGAATGGGCTAAGGGCTTCGAGACCGTGAGCCCGCTCAAGTGGATACACAGGGTCTCGCCGCGCCCCCTCCTGATAGTGCATGGCGACAAAGACGAGACCGTCCCCCAGAGCCATGCCTGGGAGCTGTACAACAAGGCCGGAGAGCCCAAGGACATCGCCATCATCAGTGGCGCTGAGCACAAGCTGCGCCTCAGCGAGCCAGCGATGAGCAGGGCCCTCTCCTGGCTGAAGAAGGTGAACCGCCTGGCGGGGAAGGCCTGATGGCTGCTGCGACACGCCAGAGCCGCGAACGGCGCAAGGTGCTCCTGGTCAACCCCAACCAGATGAAGCCGCCAGTCATTCCGATTGCCCTGGACTATCTCGCGGACGCCCTCAGGGAGAGCGGCTTCCGTGTGGACGTGCTTGATCTCTGCTTCTCCGGCGACTACTCCCGCGACATTGCAGAGTACTTCGGTCGCAATGAGGTTCTCGCGGTCGCGGTCACGATGCGCAACTCCGACGACACCTCCTTTGCCACGCGGGATTTCTGCATCGCCCGCTACAAGGGTGTCGTTGATTGCCTGAAGGGGCAGACGTCCGCGCCCATCATCCTGGGCGGCTCGGGTTTCTCTATCGCGCCCCAGCAGGTACTTGAGTACTGCGGTGTCGACCTGGGCGTCTGGGGTGAGGGCGAGTTCTCACTGCCGGACGTGGTGGGCAAGATCGCGTCAAACAAGGACTGGAGCGATGTGCCCGGCCTCGTGTATCGCACGAAGGGCGGGTTTCACGGCAACCCGGCCCATTACATCGACTTGAGCCGTGTTTCAGCGCAGGACAGAAGCGCGGTCGACAACCGCCGCTACTTCGTTGAGGGCGGCATGGGCGCTGTTGAGACGAAGAGGGGTTGCCCCAAGAAGTGCATCTACTGTGTTGACCCCGTGGGGAAGGGGAAGAAGGTGCGCGTGCGCTCCCCACGCAGCGTAGCTGACGAGGTGCAGGCCCTGCTCAATATGGGCATCGACCATCTCCATTTGTGCGACAGCGAGTTCAATATCCCGGAGCAGCACGCCCGCGAGGTCTGCCGGGAGCTGGCGGCGCGCGGCCTCGGGGAAAGGGTTCGGTGGTACACCTACGCCACGCCGGCGGGTTTCTCGCGGGAGCTTGCCGCCTTATTTCGACGGGCCGGGTGCGTCGGCATCAACTTCGGGGTGGACAGTGGCTGCGATTCGATGCTGAAGACTCTTGGGCGCGACTTCTCGGTAGCAGACCTCAGCCAGACGGCGGACGCCTGCCGCAAGGAAGGCATCATCACGATGTTCGACCTCCTGCTCGGAGGCCTCGGCGAGACGAGGGAAACGCTGAGCCAGACCATTGAGACCATGAAGGGGCTTTCGCCTGACAGAGTGGGGGCTTCGCTGGGAGTGCGCGTCTTCCCACAGACGAAGCTGGCGGACATGGTGCGTGGGCAGGGGCCACTGGACTCGAACCCCAACCTGCACGGTGCGGTGACGGGAAACGGGAACTTCTTCGCCCCGGTATTCTATCTGTCCTCTGAGCTGGGCACGGACGTTGTGGACTACCTCGCGAAGCTGGTCGGGGGCGACGAGCGCTTCTTCTTTTTCGGAACCGCTCAGGGCGCCGACAGGAACTACAACTACAATGACAACACCGTCCTGGCGGAGGCCATTAAGGCCGGATATCACGGTGCCTTCTGGGACATACTGAGGAGGCTCAGCCACGGGCAGGGGCGATGCACTGCATAGCGCCCAGCCATCCGCGGTCAGCAATCAGCTATCAGGCTTTCAGAGTGGCGCAGGGCGGGCCGGCCACACGCGGTGCGGCGTCGTGTCATTCTGAGGGAGCCCTTCCGAGAAGGACGAACGAAGAATCTCCCATTCTTCGTGCAGCCAACCCGGCCTGAGATTCTTCGCTGCGCTCAGAATGACACTGTGACAGAGCTGCCTGGCTGTGGGAGAGCCTTTCCAGGCTCGACGGCACCGTCTGGACGGGCGAAATCAAGGCTGGAAAGCCTTTCCCACAGTTGGGCTGCGGCCTCGCTCTTCG
>CAZBET010000238.1:0-2772 GCA_964490995.1 uncultured Dehalococcoidia bacterium | reverse complement strand
GAGGCCAAGTGGTGTGGCCACCGGCCATAGTACGCTCTACCGCTTTCCTGCTTTGCCAGCAACGACGCTGAACTTCTTGACCTGGCCCCTGAACCCAAGGCTCCTGTTCACCCTCTGCTTGACATGCTCGACGAGCTCCTCGGGGCTCAGATTGCTGACCCACTTCTCGTCCAGCTCAAGAGTCACTTTGACTGTAATCTCCTTTTTGTCCATCTGCCTCCTCCGGTTACATATAGGCGGACATCTGGCTGAGGATGCCCCCTTGCAATAGTATAAGTATCGTGGTAGAGTACTGCAACTGGCCCGGTGTCTGACCGTCGGACCGACTCTGGCCGGACTTGTCGGGAGGTGAACGGGCAATGGAAGCTGAAGAGGGTAGCATGATGCACCACACATGGACCTGTACTGGCCATAAGAGTACAGAGCCTCTTCAGGCTAGGAGAGGATTATGGTCACATTGAAGGAGAATAGCCTTGAATGGGCATTAAAGCACCTTCTCAGATACTCTCACAGTGACTTCTATCCCAAGATTTTCGAGTTTCAAGCTATAGCACATAACTGGCAGCAGGTGAAAGACCACATATTGTCACTCGACCTTGACACCTACTCACCCAAATCACCCCTCATAAACCTTGCTCCAAAGTATAATGGGACCTTCCGAATAGTACATCAACTCGCGCCAATTGACTCCCTGATATACACGGCACTCATTCATGAAGTATGCGTCGTTATTGAAGGTTTTCGAATACCGGAATCCGAGAAGATCGCGTGTTCATACAGAATAAAGCCAGATTTGGAGGGGTCCTTCTTCTCCAGTCACACTGGCTGGGACCTGTTTGTTTCAAGGTCAGAGGAACTTGCCAATGAATATGAATCTGGGTTCGTGATAGTCGCCGACATTACTGATTTCTATAACCAAATTTATACTCACCGGATTCACAACTTGATTGAGGAAGCTGGAAAAGGCGCATATGACGAACAAGCCGTAGCGATAGAGAAGTTTCTTTCTGGCCTTAACAAGAAGACCTCAAGGGGCATTCCTGTTGGTCCAGCACCTAGTATCATTCTTTCTGAATTGATAATGGCCGACATAGACAACAAAATCCGTACCTGTACTAGTGATTTTGTTCGCTATACGGACGATATCAGGATATATTTCGCTAGGCGAGAAGATGCAATACATGCACTTCACGAACTAACGCATCATCTTTACTCTTATCATAGGCTTGTGTTTTCAGGTGAAAAGACAAAGGTCATTCCCACAAAAACATTTCGTAAAAAGTATATGAGAAACGAGGCCCAGGAGGAGAATAGGGCCTTAATGGCCAAAGCTGGGAATATGGCTACAGACAAACTGGATGAATTGCTGGAAAGTATGCCTCCCTATAGCAGTGGCTATGATTATGAGGAAAAGTACGCAGAGATACTCAGGGAGATCGTGGACAAAGAGAAATTCAAGCTTCTCTCAGATACTTACTACGAGCTTTTCAAGAAGTCTATTGGTGGACCCAGTGTTGACCATCCATTTCTTCGGCGTCTACTTCGGAACGCTGCCATATACCGTGTCCGCAATTTGGCTCCGCTAGTACTAGAGCATTTTGACACAATGCTCCCACTCATTAGGGAGGCAGTGATTTACCTGAATACCGTCATCAATAAGAAGTTCGTCGCGAGCAATAAGAATAGGTTCGAATCGGTCTTGTCTGCCTACTACATGGCACTACCTTTCGTTAACCTCTGGATATCGTACCTGCTGCAGAACCCGAGTTTCAATGAAGTTGGTCTGCCATCCAACTATGATTGCATCCAAGGCACGAGGGAAAGGGCGCTTATTGCATTAAGGCGGAAGGATACTACTTGGGTTAAAGGATTTCGTGATGGGATTGACGCATTAGGCCCATGGGAGAGACGTGCCGTACTCTATTCGTCCACGATTCTATCTTTCGATGAAATGAAAGCTTGGGGCGAGGCTATTGGGGCAAGTGGGGATATTATGGACAAATCCATATCAGCATACCTCATTTCTCGGAGAAAGTCTGGAACATAGTCCTAGGCTATGGTGCGAAGGTTCCCAGACTTGTGTTGCTATGCGACCCGGGTTCATGCGGAGACGGGCACCCGGTGTCTTGTGTTGGTGCGAATAGGAGCGTTGACAGGGAAGGTGTCAACGAGAAGTATCAGATGCGACCCCGATGGGATTCGAACCCACGATCTTCTGCGTGACAGGCAGATATGTTAGACCGCTACACCACGGGGCCGCGATAGCGGCGACGTCTTGCCGCACTCGGAATTGTAACAAGTAGCCGCTCGCGTTGTCAAGCGCGCCCGGCGCTCTCAGTCGAGCATCAGGGCAATCTGACGCCCGTTCGCGACGGCCTTGTCCTCGTGGCAGTTGTTGAACAGGACGTGAAGCTGCCTGGTCTTGGAAGCAAGCTCTCTTATCCTCGGCACCCACTCCTGAAGTTCTTCCTTGCTGTACAGGTAGTTGAACCGCTCGGCTACGGTTGCCCCCTTCCTCTCCCACATCTCGGCATTCCGGCCGTGGAAGCGGACTACAGCCACGTCCGATGTGGCCTCTACCACCGGAGGCACCGAGGACCTGAAGCCCTGCGGCTCGTCGACGCATACAAAGGTCAGGTTGTTGCGACGCAGGAAGTCGATGGTGCGCTCTCGGTTCTTCTCGGCCAGCCACGAGTTGTGCCTCAACTCGACGGCAAGTCTGTACTGAGGCAGCTTCTCCCTGCATGCTGCGATGTAGTCCCGCTGCTCGTT
>CAZBET010000237.1:0-2786 GCA_964490995.1 uncultured Dehalococcoidia bacterium | reverse complement strand
AAAGCACCAGCAAAACGCGGCCGCCATCGCCAAGTTCCTGGAGAAGCACCCGCGGGTGAAGAGAGTCTTCTACCCGGGGCTTGAGTCCCACCGCGACCATCGTGTGGCCAAGAGGCTCATGAGCGGATTCGGCGGAATGGTCTCGTTCGAAATCGGCGGAGGGAAAGCAGCGGTGGACGCCTTCCTGAGGAGCATCAGGGTTTTCTCCCTGGCCGAGTCGCTCGGCGGCGTAGATTCCCTCGCAGAACACCCGGCCAGCATGAGTCACGCCTCGATGCCGAAGGAGTTCAGGCAAAGGATTGGGATCGGGGACAATCTGATCAGGCTGTCCGTTGGGCTGGAGAGTGTGGACGACCTGATCGAGGACCTTGAGCAGGCGCTTAGAGGCGCGCGAGGCTGAGAGGCATGGCTCTGCAACCAGGCTCGCTTTGAGATTGTCGGCGACAACGTCGGAGGGTTGTTAATGTCGTTCGCCAAAGCGCTGAGGTGCCGCAAGTGCGGGGCGGAGTACCCGCTGCGCCCGACAAACCTGTGTGAGTTCTGCCTCAGTCCGCTGGAGGTCAGCTACGACTACAAGGCGATGGCCAGGGGGCTCAGCCGGGAGAAGCTGGCAGGCGGGCCCGTCGGCATGTGGCGCTATCGCGATCTGCTTCCCGTGGAAGGCAGGGAGATAGACATTGGGACGGGGTTCACGCCGCTGGTCAAGGCCGACAATCTGGGGCGCGAGATAGGACTCGATCGGCTCTACGTGAAGAACGATTGCCTCAATCCGACGTACTCTTTCAAGGACAGGGCAGTGTCGGTCGCGGTCAGCAAGGCGCGGGAATTCGGCTTCGACACAGTGGCTTGCGCCTCCACCGGCAACCTGGCCGCCAGCGTAGCCGCTCACGCCGCCAAGGCGAACATGAGGGCATATGTCTTCGTGCCCTCCAACATCGAAGAAGGGAAGCTCGTGGGCACAGCGATCTACAACCCAATTCTGGTGAAGGTGGACGGCAGCTACGACGACGTCAACCGGCTCTGCGCGGAGGTGGCCCGAAGATACAACTGGGGCTTCATCAACATCAATCTGAGGCCCTACTACGCTGAGGGGAGCAAAACTCTGGGCTACGAGGTGGCGGAGCAACTGGGGTGGCGAGCCCCCGATTGCATCGTGGCCCCCGCGGCTTCGGGGCTGCTGTTCACACGGATATGGAAAGGGCTGGACGAATTCTCAGTGCTCGGCCTCATCAAGCCGGTCAATACACACATGTACATTGCACAGGCGGCTGGCAGTTCGCCTATCGTCAATGCCTTTCGTGCGGGCAGCGTCCATGTCCATCCCGTGAAGCCAGACACCATCGTCAAGTCCATAGCGATCGGCAACCCTGCCGACGGCTACCACGCACTCATGGTTGCGAGACAGTCAGGGGGCGGAGCGTGCGCCGTTGACGATGCCGAAGCCCTTGCCGGAGTGCAACTGCTGGCTCAGGCCGAGGGCATCTTCGCCGAGGCGGCCGGCGGTGTGGTGGTGGGCACGTTGAGAAAGCTGGCGGCTTCAGGGATAATCAAGAGGGACGAACTGACCGTTGCCTTGATCACCGGGGCCGGGCCGAGGACACAGGAGATCATGACCAACGTGGTCCGGCCAATTGCGGTCAGGGCCACGATCGAGTCGGTTGAGGAATGCCTGGGGGCGCCAGTCTGAAGCGCCGGGGCGCCGCACGGGCTGTGCTCATCGAAGCACAGACGGGGAGGGCAGGATGGCCAAACGACAGTTGATGTTCACGTTTCCTCAGGAACTCATCACAGAACCCATCATCTACAACCTGGGCCACCAGTTCAAGATCGTGACCAACATACGCCGGGCCGACGTCACGGAGAACAGGGGATGGGTGGTGCTGGAACTGGAGGGCGCCGAGAAGGACATGGAGCAGGGCATAGCCTGGGTCACAGGCAAAGGCGTCAGGGTTGACCCGGTCGTTGGCGACGTTGTGGAGGGCTGAGAATGACCGAGTTGCCTGAGATCGGCAAGATATCGCCGGAGGTTTTCAACGAACTCATATTCCCGCGGCTGGGCGCCAAGAGCGAAAGCGTGATCGTCGGGCCGCAGCACGGCGTAGATGTGGCGATAGTGGAAATCGGCGGCAAGGCGGTAGCGCTGACCACAGACCCGGTATTCATCGTCCCGGAATACGGGTGGGAGAAGGCAGCCTGGTTTGCCATTCACATCCTGGCTTCGGATGCCGTGACAAGCGGCCTGAAACCCAGGTACCTGTCCATAGACCTGAACCTCCCCATGGAGATGACCAGAGAGCAGCTTGAGGTCGTCTGGGATACCATGCACAAGGAATGCCAGAAGCTCGGAATCGCAGTCGTTTGCGGCCATACCGCCAGGTACGAGAACTGTCACTATCCCATGGTTGGTGGGGCCACCGTGATCTGTGTGGGGGAGAAGGACGAATACGTCACGCCGAAGATGGCGAGGGCCGGCGATCAGATCATCATCACCAAGGGGCCAGCGATTGAGGCAACGGGCATATTCGCCACCATGTTCCCGGACCTGCTGGGACAGGAGTTCGGACCGCGCTTCAGCCGAAAGGCGCAAGAGGTATTCTACAAGATGTCGGTGGTGGAAGACGCGCTGACCGCCGTCGGCGTGGGCGTCAGGGAGAATGGGGTTACTGCCATGCACGACGCGACGGAATGCGGCGTCTGGGGCGGCCTCTACGAGATCGCTCAGGCCGCAGACCTGGGTGTCAGAGTAGAGATGGAACGCATCGTCGTGGATACCTGCGTGCCGCAGG
>CAZBET010000236.1:0-2787 GCA_964490995.1 uncultured Dehalococcoidia bacterium | reverse complement strand
GAGTAGCAGGATGAGCCACCAGATTATGGCATATGCTATCTGAATCATCTAGCATTCATGTCCTGGTCGATTTTCGCGATTATTGTCACGGGACAGGCAAAACAGGCCAGTCGTGGACGGGTCAAAACCGGCCACCCGGGCGGGCAGTGGAAGCGTAGCTCAGCTGGCGTCGCCTGTCAATGCCGCAGCGACGCTTTGAGCCTTCGCATGTAATTCCCTTCTGTGTTGCATTCGATAGCTCCTTCCCTGTAATCGGACAACCTCCGCGTGGTGTAGAAAGCGATCCAGGATGGCACCGGCGGCGGCTGTGTCTCCCAGCACCTGCCCCCAGTCCTCCAGGGGCCGGTTGCTGGTCAGTATGATGGCTCCTTTCTCGTAGCGGCGCACGAAGATCTCGAGGAGATCCTCGGCAGCAGCAGGCGGCAAACGCCACATTCCCAGGTCCTCCAGCACCAGCAGGTCCACCTTGCAGAGTTGGGCGATGAGCTCTTTGCGGGTGCCCGTGGCCTGGGCCTCGGCCAGGTCCTGGGCTAGGTCGAAGGCGGAGCGGTAGAGCGCGGTATAGCCTGCCTGGATGGCCGCCACGGTGAGAGCTATGGCGAGGTGGCTCTTACCCGTCCCGGGCGGTCCCAGGAGTAAGAGACCACCGTGCTCCCTAACGAAGCGGGTGGTGGCCAGGTCCAGGATGAGGGCCTTCGGCACCTGAGGATTGAAGGACCAGTCGTAAGTCTCCAGCGTCTTGACTTCGGGAATGCCAGCCTGTTTCAGCCGGCGGGCAAACAGACGGTCTCTGCGAGTGGCCAATTCGTCCTCGACAAGTAGCTCAAGGAAGTCCGTGTGGGCGAGATTATGATGGATGGCTTCCTGGTTGCGCGCCGGAAGGGCAGCCGCCATCCCGGACAGACGCAGGTGCCTGAGCTTACGATCCAGATCAATGGTCACGGCACGACCTCCTTCGCATAGTCTTGCAGGTTGCGTATCAGCGGATGCTCTTGGGAAAAGCTGGGGAGGGGCGACTGGGAAGTGGCTTGACCCACCAGACGCCTCAGTACCGGGTAGCGAAATACCCCTCGCTCCAACGAGACGCGGCAAGCCCAGTCCACCTGCCCGTCAGGGTGGCTGCGGGTGAGAGATATCATGCCCTGGAGGAGACGATAGGCGCGAACCCCTCTCTCCTCCGTGGCTGCTTTGGCCCAGGACAGCGCTCCGGGGCCGATGTGCTCTGCCTTGGCCAGGAGGTTTGGCCTCATAGGCTTCCTGGCGAGCGGGCTTGTGGGCCGGGCGATGCTCCGGCCGGGTAGTGAAGTGACCCACGGAGCCCCTGGTGTGGACGGCCACGCACTGCCCCTGGGCGCAGACCCGCACCAGATGGTCATCCCACTGGACTCTGACGTCCTCTCCTACCAGCGTGTGGGGCACCGAGTAAAAGGCCCCTTCCACCTGGACATGGCCGTCGGGGTGCACCGTCCGGGTGCCTACTTCGAACAGGCTGAAGCGCTGCTCGGGCAGAGGTCTCAGCGCCGGCTTCTCCACTTCCAGGAAATGCGCGTAGACCTGCTTGCGCGTGGTGCCGTGGATACGCAGCCTGGCCACTGTTCGGTTCCAGTGCTTCAGGAACGAGGCCAACTCGTCCAGACTGTCGAAGCGCCGGCCCTTCAAGGCATTGTCCTTAAGGTAGCCACCGCCCCGCTCAGCGACTCCTTGCTCCTGGGGGTGGCGCGGCCTGGATGGCAGGGGTACGAAGCCCCAGTGGCGGGCAAAGGCGGCATACAACTCGCTGATGTCCGGGTCATAGAGGCAGGCTCGGACTACGGCCAGTTTGAGATTATCATGGCGCAAGGTGGCAGGGACGCCGCCGAAATCCAGAAAGCTGTGCTCCAGGGCCCGGAGGAAGGAGAGCCGGTCCGCGGTCCACATGGGCTCCTCATAGCTGTGACGGGAGCACGACAGGGTCACCCGCAGGATCCAGGGGAGCCTCCATTGCCCGCTCTGTGGTTCCAGGGCGCGTGGCCCCCGGAAGAAGTCCACCTGGGCCTCTTCACCAGGAGGGTGAGCCATGACATCGGCCACCTCAGGGTGGGTACCCTTCAATCTCCGGGCGAAGCGCTTGATGGAAGCATAGCCATAACCGAAGCCGTAGTCTGCCTTAAGGTCCTGCCAGATGCGCTGTGCTGTTAGACCGCGGGCTATCTCCGCCTCAATGAGGGCGCGGTAGGGCTCTGCTGCGCTTTGTGGGCCGGTGGACACCCTGGCCGGTTTTGAGCCAGAGCCGGTGGACGGGTTGGCCCGTTTTGGTGACCGCCGGGGATCATATTTCGCCACTGTCTCCCGAGAAACCCCAGCCTCTCGGGCGACCCGCCGGTAGCTCCAGCCTAATTCAAGTAGCGCCAGGATTCGTTGCTTGTCAGCCATCTTCAGGTAGTTTCCCATGGGCACCTCCGTCTTCTGCAGACAGAGTATGCCCTCTATTCCTCTACCTCAGGTGGCTGGTTTTAACCTGTCCCTCCCTGGCTGGTTTTGCCTGTCCGCTAACATTAGATTAGTATAGTAATCGTTTGAGGTGAGCAGCTATGAAAACGATCATTCTTTGTGGTGGGCGTGGGATGCGTTTGCAAGAGGAAACGGAGTTTCGCCCCAAGCCCCTCGTCCCGGTTGGAGGGCAGCCCATCCTCTGGCATATTATGAAAACTTATGCCCACTACGGCTTTCGTGAGTTCGTGCTCTGCCTGGGTTATCGAGGTGAGATAATAAAAGATTACTTCTTAAATTATGAGGCGATGAGCAACG
>CAZBET010000235.1:0-2788 GCA_964490995.1 uncultured Dehalococcoidia bacterium | reverse complement strand
GCGTCGGTGGCATCGATTGCCGACATCAAGGGCAAGATAGGGCGGGAGACGAAGCGCGTCCCGCCAGGCACCTGGATCAGGGCCAGTGGGTACAACGAGTTCTACCTTGTGGAACGGCGCCACCCCACACGGCACGACCTGGATGAGGCAGCACCCCATCATCCGGTGAGGCTAACCCATCGCTCACTGCACGCCTGCGTCCTCAACAGCCTGGCGCTGTCTCTTGCCGGAATCACGATTGAGACCCCCGACCCGCCCGGCGGGCTGATAGACCGTGAGCTGCCGACGGGGGAGCCCAGCGGCCTTCTTTTTGGAATGAACTCCTACATCAACGAGCAAGTGATGCCACCGTTGGCCGAAGAAGAGCTGCGGCGCGGTGTGAAGCTGGCCAATCAACGCTTCCTCTCGGCAGGCGTCACCTCGATCCAGGATGCCACGGTGAGAAACGGATTCGAGCAGTGGCAGGCGTTTCTCAGGCTCAAAGCGGAAGGGGAGATAACCCCCAGGGTCTGCATGATGTTCGGGCTTCACGCCCAGGTTGACATAACGAACGCTGGACTGCATCCGGGCAGTGGGGACAATTCGCTCAGGCTCGGCGCGGTGAAGATGGCGCCGGACGAAGTGAGGGGCCGGCTCAACCCGTCTCAGGAAGAACTCAACGAGGGCGTTCTTGCGGCGCACCAGGCCGGGTTCCAGGTGGCGATTCATGCAGTTGAAGAGGGGACAATCGAGGCTGCCGCCATCGCTCTGGAACACTGCCTGCGCCACGTGCCAAACGCTGCGCATCGCCACCGGATCGAGCATTGTTCGGTCTGTCCTCCCCCGCTGCTGAAACGCCTGAAGGATATCGGCGCTGTGGTCGTGACCCAGCCGGCGTTCATCTACCACAGCGGCGAGCGGTACTTGACGGAGGTTCCCGAAGCGCAGCGGCCCTGGCTCTACCGAACCAGGTCGTTCCTGGAAAGCGGGCTCAGGCCCGCTGGCAGCTCGGACTGCCCCGTCATTCCCTGTGCCCCGCTTGTGGGGGTGTACGCTGCGGTTACACGGAGGGCCAACAGCGGGCAGGTGCTCTGTCCAGAGGAAGCTATCTCCGCCGAGGACGCGCTCAGGATATACACGCTCGGCGGAGCCTACGCCAGTTTCGAGGAGCACCTGAAGGGGAGCATCGAAGTGGGCAAGCTGGCCGATCTGGCGGTACTGACCGCTGACCCCACGGGGGTGGAGCCCGAGCAGACAAGGGAGATAGAGGTGGAGAGAACCGTCGTCGGCGGCAACGTGGTGTGGGAGCGTTAGCCCCTAGATTTCCACGAGGGCGAAGGCGATGATCTGAAGGATGAGGAAAGCTATCATGGGGGTTATGTCCACCATGCCGACCTGCGGAATGATCCTGCGCAGTGGCGCCAACAACGGTTCGGTGATCTGGTGGAGCACGCGGTAGATGCTCAACAGGGGGCCGCCCGCGGTTCTGGGGTTCATCATGAACCAGGAGAGAATGGCCCTGAAGAATATGGCGAAGGCGAGAGCCTGAATGATATAGCTGATGATGGTGGTTGCGCTCATTTGCCTCCGGCTCCCAGGGCCTTTGCTTTCTCATGGGCGGCGATGACCGCACGGGTGAGGATAGCGCGCAGGCTGCCCTCTTCGAGGGCGAGAAGACCTTCGGCGCTGGTGCCGCCGGGCGACGTCACCATGTTCTTCAGTTCAGCCAGGTGCTTTCCCGAGGCCTTGGCCAGGTGCGCTGAGCCCAGGAATGTCTGCAAGACCAACTGCTGCGCTATGTCGCGCGGCATGCCGATATGCACCGCGGCGTCGGTCAGGGACTCCATCATGAGGAAGACGTAGGCCGGGCCGCTGCCGCTTATGGCCGTTGCCATGTCAACGTACTTCTCGTCCGCGACGTAAACCTGTTCGCCCATTGCCTCAAGGATGGCCTGAGCGGCCTTCTTCTGCTCCGCGGTCACGGCGCTGGTGGCAGCCCAAACGCTCATCCCCTGTCCGATCTGCGCCGGGGTATTGGGCATGACCCGCACCACCGCCTCGTGACCGAGCCCCCTGGTGATGGTTTCGAGGCTCGCGCCGGCCACTATCGAGAGGACAAGCTGCTTCTTCTTGAGTCGGCCCTTCAGACTGCCCATGACCTCGACCAGGTTCTTGGGCTTGATGGAGAGCACAACCACGTCGCAGCCCTCGATCGCGCTCTGGCTATCCGAGCAGCCACGGAGTCTGTACCTCTTGCCGCAGGCGGCGAGCCGCGCCGGATCAATGTCGCAGGCAACGATATCGTCCCTGCCCGCCACCTTGCGCCTGAGCAGCGCTGAGATCATCGCCTCGCCCATGGCCCCTGTCCCGATGAAGGCGATTCCGATTGTCTTATCTGTGGTCCTAACCTCTTTCGCCAAAGATCGCCCTCCCTATTCTGACTACTGTGGCACCCTCTTCGATCGCCACCTCGAAGTCGTTGGTCATGCCCATGGACAGATGGGTCAGTTCCAGGGCATCGCGCAGCTCGCGCAACCGGCGGAAGGCCGGGCGTGCCTGCTCGGGGTCGGCAACCCACGGCGCGATCGTCATCAGTCCCTCGATGCGCAGATTGGGCAGCTTCGCGATCCGGCCGACAGCGTCGCCGACTTCGGCCGGCCCAAACCCACCCTTCGTCTCTTCTGAGGAAACGTTGACCTGAATCAGGACGGGCAGCTTCTTCTGGGCGCTGCTGTCGAGTATCTCCGCGAGCCTGAGCGAGTCAACGCTCTGGATTATATCAAAAATGGCTGAGGCTGTCTTGGCTTTG
>CAZBET010000234.1:0-2790 GCA_964490995.1 uncultured Dehalococcoidia bacterium | reverse complement strand
GGCAAACGTTGCCCGCATGCATGGTGGATGGTATAATCACTCTCAATATCTTCCCTTCGGGGCTGCGCTCGCGGTGCCGGTTTGAAACGGATAAGCAAGGAAGAAGTGAGGCACATTGCCCTTCTTGCCCGGCTTGGGCTGGACGAAGCTGACGTCGAGCGGTTCAGCGAGCAGCTTTCCCACATACTGGAGAACTTCGACATACTCCAGCGAGTTGACACCACGGGTGTTCCTCCCACATCGCACCCTGTTGCTTTGAGCAACGTACTTCGCGATGACGAGGTGGCTCCTTCGTTCTCTCCCGGCGAGATCCTGGCAAATGCTCCTCAGGAGGAGGATGGCTGTTTTCGGGTCAGGGCGATCCTGGAGTAACCCCTCCCCTGTCTTGAGCAATAGCATGAGTCTGAAGCAACAACTGGACTATTTGTTCAATCCCCGGTCTGTGGCGGTCATCGGCGCATCCAACAACATGATCAAGTGGGGCTTCAACATCCTGAATGTGCTGCTGACCAAGGGCGGGAGGCAAGTCTACGCAGTCAACAAGAACGAGCCTGAAGTCCAGGGGCTGACGGCGTACGCCACCGTTGCCGATGTGCCAGGGCTGGTGGAGGTCGCGGTCATCACGGTACCGTATCTGGATGTGCCTGCGGCAATAGAGGACTGCGTTCGCAAAGGCGTCAAGGTTGCGGTCATCATTTCGGGCGGGCTTGCTGAGACCGGGGGAGAGGGGGCGAGTATCGAGAAGCAGGCGGCCGAGATAGCGCGCAGAGGCGGCGTGCGTCTCGTCGGGCCAAACTGCATGGGCCACTTCGATACCTCCACCAACATCTTTACGGTTCCCTATCTGCCGCCGCCACTGAAGGGGTGCGTCGGGTTCGTAACGCAGAGCGGCAACGCGAGCCAGTCGGTAGTCGCCCAGGCATCCGATGTGGGGCTGGGGTTCAGCAAGTACGTCAGCAGTGGCAATGAGGCTGACCTGCATCTCGAAGACTATATCGAGTACCTAGCCCAGGACGACAACACCAGGGTAATCATAGGCTACGTGGAGGGCATCAGAAACGGCAGGCGCTTCCTGGAAGTGGCAAGGGAGACCACAAAGAGCAAGCCCATCGTGGTTGTGAAGGCCGGGCGCACGGAAGGGGGAGCGAGGGCAGCGCGGTCTCACACAGCGTCTCTGGCAGGCTCGGACCTTATCTGCGACGCAGCCTTCAGGCAGTGCGGTGTGATCAGGGTTGATGAGACGGGCGAGCTTGTTGATGTTGCTCAGGTTCTCCTGGGGCAGCCACTGCCTCGCGGGAGAAGGGTGGGCGTGCTCTCGACCGGCGGCGGCGCCGCGGTGATGGCCGCTGACGCTCTGATGAGACACGGCCTCGAACTGCCGGCTCTCGCTCCGACTACGATGGAGAGGCTCAATTCCATGCTGCCGCGCAGGTGGTCTCACAATAACCCTGTTGAGAACGGCGGGGAGCCGTTCGACTATGAGAGCCTCTGGACGCTGCAAGAGGACGAGAACATTGATGCCACCCTGGTGATCGGCGCTGCTGCCGCGGACATGAACTACGCATCGTGGGTGCCCTTGCCTCCCTCGCTGGCAAGCGCTGTGGATGAGTGGATGGATGCTTCGGCGGACCGCGAGATCAGCGGAGTGGACAAGGCGCGGGAACTCATGGAGAAGTATCAGAGGCCGTTGGTCACGGCCAACATGGGCCTGCCTATGGCGAAGAAGGGGAGAGTCTGGAAGAAGCTGGCGCAGCATCATCTAGTCCCCTATCTCACGGTGGAGAGGGCGGCGAGTGCGCTGGGCCACCTGGTGGAGTACAGCGAGTATCTGGCTGTGGCGAAGGGAAGCAGCCAATGAAGGCTTGCGAGCTGACGATCCACGAAGCGCATGAGCTGCTGGGAAGGGCTGAGTTGTCGTCCCTGGAGCTTACGAAGGCGGTTCTGGAACGCATCGACGAGGTTGAGGCTAAGCTCCAGGCCTATGTCACCGTGACGCGCGACCTCGCTCTTGAGCAGGCACGGCGGGCTGACAAGCGCATCAGAGCCGGGGACTGCTCGCCGCTGACGGGCGTTCCCGCCCTGATCAAGGACAATATGTGCACCGGCGGAGTCAGGACGACCTGCTCTTCGAAGATGCTGGAGGGCTTTGTCCCTCCCTATGACGCAACAGTGGTCGAGAAGCTGATCGCCGCGGGCATGGTGATGGTGGGCAAGGGGAACATGGACGAGTTCGCCATGGGCTCGTCGACGGAGAACTCCGCATTCCACCCGACACGCAATCCGTGGAACCTCGACCGGGTCCCCGGGGGCAGCAGCGGGGGGTCGGCAGTGGCGGTGGCTGCTGGAGAGGCCATCTACGCTCTGGGTTCGGACACCGGCGGCAGCATCCGCCAGCCTGCGGGCTTCTGTAGCGTCGTCGGGCTCAAGCCCACCTACGGGCGCGTGTCGAGGTACGGGCTCGTCGCTTTCGCCAGCTCCCTCGACCAGATAGGGCCGCTGACCAGGGACGTGACGGACTGCGCCCTGGTGATGAACGTCATTGCCGGCCATGACCACCGTGACTCTACCTCGGTCAACGTGCCGGTGCCGGACTACACGAAGTCGCTGGTTCCCAGCCTCAATGGTCTGCGCATCGGTGTGCCCAAGGAGTATTTCGTCCAGGGCATGGAGAACGGCGTCGAACGGGTCGTCAGACAGGCGATCGGCAAGCTGGAGGAACTCGGGGCCGAGGTAGACTGGGAGGTATCGCTTCCCAATACGGGGAATGCGCTGGCCTGCTACTACATCATT
>CAZBET010000233.1:0-2795 GCA_964490995.1 uncultured Dehalococcoidia bacterium | reverse complement strand
TTACCACCTGGGAAGGCGTCATGGCCTTCATGGCCAACCCGGGGTTTAAGGCTGGTGAGTATCTGGTAATGGCCGCCTTCACGTTCCATGCCCTCAACGGCGGCAGGCTCATATTGCAGCACCTCGGTTTCACTCTCGGCAAGCCCCGGCCACCCGTGTACCCGTACGTTGATGCCATGCGTCGCAGGCGTTTCCTGGTGTGGTTGGTGCTGGCGGCTGTCGTGGCTGCGGCAATATACATTCTCGTCATATTCGTCACAGGAGACTAGTATGAAAGAGACCCGGCTCAAGATTCTGCAGTATGTCACCGGCATCGGCCTCTTCTTCTTCGCCGGGCTGCACCTGTTGCTTATGCATCTGGCAGGAGGAAGCCCCGAGAGCGCGGGGTCAGTCGCCGGGCGGGCCGCCAGCGCCGGATGGCTGACAATCTACATCTTCCTGCTGATCTTCGGCCTGTACCACGGCCTCCATGGTGTCAGAACGGTTATCCTGGAATTCTCCTTGCCGGAGCGTGCCGTCAAGGCGATCAACTGGGGGCTGGTGGTAATCGGCGTGGCCGTCTTCGGTTATGCGGTGTACATCCCTGTGCACGGGTTCCTGTACAGGTGGGTCACATAGAGCCGCCCGCCTCGGCGCTAGGCCAGGCGCATCGTATTCTGAGGAGCAACGAATGCAGGACTTGCAGTTCAAGGTGCAGAGGTATCTTCCCGGCAAGGACGAGAGGCCCTATACACAAGAGTTCACGATTCCCTTTCGCCACGGGATGACCGTCCTTGACAGTCTGCTGTACATCAAGGAGACCATAGACAACACACTTGCTTTCCGCAGTTCGTGCCGCATGGGGATTTGCGGTTCTTGTGGCATGCTCATCAACAACTTCCCCATGCTCGCGTGCCATACCCCCGTGGAGGAGTTGGGAACGCACAAGATACGCGTCAAACCACTGCCCAACTTCCCCATCATCAGGGACCTGGTGCCCCATCTCACCCCGCTCTTTGAGAAGCACAGGTACATTAAGCCGTACGTCATGGGTTCCGATGAGGCAGAAGCCGAGAAACCCACCGCAGAATTCGTCCAATCCGGCGAGGAGCTGGAGTCATATGTCCAGTTCGCCTACTGCATCAAGTGCGGCTGCTGCATGGCAGCCTGTCCCACTGCTGCCACTGACCGCCTCTTCTTGGGCCCGCAAGCGCTAGCTCAGGCGTACAGGTACTGCACGGACCACAGAGATGTGGCAGCCAGGGAGAGATTCCTGAAGGCTGACTCGCCTCACGGCCTCTGGCTCTGTCATCTCGCAGGCGCTTGCTCCGAAGCCTGCCCGAAAGGAGTCGACCCTGCCCTGGGGCTGCAGCTTCTCAAGAGAGCCATGGTCTCCGACAGCCTGCGGCTGCGCAAGAAGAGGCCGCCTGCTCTTGTGGCCCAGCCCGTGCCAGAGATCAAGCCCAAGGTGGCCGTGCCCGCGTTTACCGCCAAGGGTCCGTAGACTCAGGGCAAAGATTCGTTGACATGGAGGATACCGCAATGCGCCAGATCACGTCGCCAATAGGCGCCGACGTCATAGAGAGCCTCAAGGCTGGAGACCAGGTCCTCATCAGCGGCGTCATATACGTTGGCCGAGACGCAGCCCACAAACGTCTGGTGGAGGCCCTTGACAAAGGTGATAGACTGCCGTTCGACCTCAAGGGGCAGACCATCTACTATATGGGGCCATCGCCGACCAAGCCGGGGCATGTGATCGGCTCCGCCGGCCCCACCACAAGCGGACGCATGGATGCCTACACCCCCCGTCTGCTTGCAGCGGGGCTCAAGGCCATGATCGGCAAGGGACTGCGCACTGAGGCAGTCAAGAAGGCGATCCGCGAGCACAAGGCGGTGTACTTCGCTGCTGTCGGCGGCGCAGCAGCGCTCATAGCCAGGACGATCACCAAATCCGAAATCATTGCCTACGAAGAGCTCGGCCCGGAGGCGATCCTGCGCCTCGAGGTGAAAGACTTCCCGGCAGTCGTGATAAACGATATGCACGGCGGAGACCTGTACCAGCAGGGCAAAGCGCGATACCAGGTGCAGCCAGGAAAAGCGAAGTGACGGACTTCGCCGGCACCGCGCCAGCAAAAGTCGACCTCGAATGGGACGACAGCCACGTTGTACCCCCGAACGTCACCCCCGACCTCGTCTTCCTTTTCGACCGGATGATTGAGGCGACCATAGACAAGGTCGATCCCACAAAAGGGAACGCAGTACTTGACGTCGGCTGCGGCCGCGCTGTCGATGCCATAAAGATCGCGCGCAAGGGCGGCAGCCCCGTCGGGCTTGAGCCGTCAAGGACAATGCTCGGCCATTGCAGCAAATGCGTCGCTGACAGCGGATGCCACGTTGCTTTGGTTCAAGGAATCGGCGAGAATCTGCCTTTCAGAGAAGGTTGTTTCGACTGGGTGGTCTGTAAGGGCGCTTTGGATCATTTCCCCGACCCCTACAAGACGATGGCGGAGATCGCCAGGGTCCTCAAGCCCGACGGAAAGGCCGTCATTTCGGTCGCCAACTTCGAGAGCCTGGGACACCGGCTCGGCAGGAACGGGCACCGTTTGACGCAGTGGCTCCCGCGAAAGGGGCCAAAGAAGAGGCAGGCTTGGGAAACACCGCCTGACCACACGTACAGGTTCGACCATGCCCTCGTCAAGCGCGTCGTCACGTCACACCTCGATGTCGAGGATATCTCAGGCATATCGCTCTTCTGGGGCGCGCCGCTGTGGGATAGGATTACCTCTACCCTGCCACGACCAGTATCGTCCCTCATC
>CAZBET010000232.1:0-2835 GCA_964490995.1 uncultured Dehalococcoidia bacterium | reverse complement strand
ATCAGGTCAACGTACTCCGGCTTTCCGTAGGGCGCCATCCCCATCACTTTGTATTCGCCCTCATTCACCTGAAAACCCAGAAAGGCCGTGAATGCGCTATACAGGAGACCCAGAGAATGCGGGAACCTGATCTCTTTCAGCAACTCGATGCTCGTCCCTCTCCCCACACCGATAGTGGTGGTTGCCCACTCCCCAACTCCATCCGCCGTCAGAATCGCTGCTTCCTCGAAGGGAGAGGGATAGAAGGCGCTGGCCGCGTGCGACAGGTGGTGGTCACCAAACAGGATCTTGTTGGGTTCGACGCCTAGCTTGTTCACAATCGTATTCTTGACCCAGAGCTTGTCCGAAAGCCACGTTATCATCGCTTCACGGAAAACGTTCCATGACCGTGGAAAGGTCTGGAGTGTCGTCATCAAGATGCGCTCGAACTTGTGGAAGGGTTTCTCATAGAAAACGACGTAGTCCAGGTCTCTCGCTGATATCCCCGCATACCCCAGACAAAAGGCAATAGCGTTCTCAGGAAAGTCAAAGTCGTGCTTCACTCTCGTGAATCGCTCCTCTTCAGCGGCCGCCACAAGTTGGCCGTCCCTGAGCAGCGCGGCCGCTGCGTCATGGTAGAAGCATGAGATCCCCAGGATATACACTAGAATTGTCTCCTTGACTGCTCAAGGTCAACTTCAGCACGTGTGCGTTCAAGCCAATAGGTCGCTTCGCCCCGACGTTTCAGACCCAGAGGGTCCGAAAACAGTCTCGTTGCCACCCCAAAAGGGAAAACCACGGTGAAGAAGAAAAGGGAAAGGACCAGTCTGCTCTGGAAGCCCCCGATAAGTGCGGTCAAGCGGGACCAGCCTTGCCATACTCTCTTCAGGCCTCCCCCCGTCGGGCTGCCGCCTTTCATCTTGCGCGGGGCGTCCTCCTCACGGAAGACCCTGGGCCAGGTAATCAAGAACCCCAGCGTGAAGCTAACGGCCAGCCACGCTATCACCAGCAGCCATCGATTCCAGTCTATAGCGACACGCGAGTACAGCGCGCCTGACCAGATTGCCAACACCAGGACAAGGTCAAGGATCCGCGGCCGCAATTCGACGGACCGGCCAGCTTTGACTACGGCTACGGCAGCGTAGCCAAACAAGCACAAGAGAACCAGTACCACGAAGGAGAAGATGCCCATATCGATTTTTCGCATGGCCGACGGTCATGACATGCCGTCAGCTTGGCGCCTCAAGTGCGCTAGCCCTGCCTGCGACCGATCATCATGAAGAACCCGCCCTCTCTGCCCCCGCCGAGCAACATGCCGGACTGCACGAGAAAGTGGTCAAGCCGCGTCCCCCGGTCGCCGGCCTCGAAAAGCCTCTCATCAGGCGAGAATCCGTCGAATGCCTTGCACTTGGGTATGCTGCTCACGTACTGGATCCCGGATTCCTCAAACCACCGCAGCACCTCGCCGATCGTATGTTTGGATTCATGCGGATTGAGGTACTGATCGGCGAACCAGGTACGCTTTCTGACCTCGCCGAGGCTCCTCTCCCTCAGTCGAGGGTCCAGAGACGTGAACCGGCCCTTCACGGCTTTGAACAACACCCGCCTGATGTCAGTCGGTATCCTGCCGTAAGCATTGTATAGCCCCACAATCAGGAATCCACCTTTCTTCACCAGCCCCGATATGGATCGAAAGCCGCGAAAAGGATCACTTGTGTGATGAAGCACCCCGTTGCAGATAACGAGGTCGAAGCTGTCCGCTTTGAACACGGGCCTGAACAGATTCATCTGAAGGAAGGCCGCACCGCTGATCTGGTTTCTCTGCCTGAAATCCTGCCCCAGCTTCAGCGAATTCAGGCAGATATCCGTCCCGAAGACTGCCCTGCCCCATCGCATGCCCAGGAAGTTGCTTAGCTGGCCCGTGCCGCATCCGACTTCCAGAATCATTGCGCCGTGGGCAATCTGCTCGTCCAACAGACGGGCAAAGACGCCTTTCTCAGCCTTCTGCCTCAGGCTCCAACTGGAATCAAGATCATCGTAGTTGGGGAAAGGGGTCTCTTCGTAGAATGCTCTTATGGCCTCTGTAACATCCCCCTGATCATCACTCCACTCATTAGGCCAGAACAGCAGGGGAATGCCCGCCTCGGATCCAAAATGCCGACCACAGCTCAGGCATTGCAGTCCGAGACGGTCAGCGGAGGCGCGCAAGTTCCCTGCGCAGGCCGGGCAGACAAGCACGTCAATGCGCTCGGCCAACAGGGACGGCAAAGCCTCTACTGCGACGTGTGACCCCATACAGACTCAGTACTTCGACCCTACCCGGACAACGTGGGGACGCGACCGATGGCCTCAGAGCTAAATGAATCGGCCATACGGCAAGCGAGAGTAATCATATCACGCTTGTCGGCTAGCCACAACTCACGCCAGGCTCTATGGCCTCTTTCGCCGCTGGGCGACCCCGCCACATTCAGGCACTGAGCACCCGCAGCTCCAGCTCGGGCATCGGGTAGTGCTTCGGGTTATCGGTCATGAGAACCAGGTCGTTGGCGATAGCTATGGCGGCGATGGCAACATCGGGGAGTGATAGCGTAAACCCCTTCTTCTGGTAGCTGAGCTTGCACTCCCCAGCCCACTCGGCTATGGGTTTGGTCAGTTCGTGGTACTCCAGGCTGTCCAGCAACTCCCGCGTCGCCTCTCTCTCCCCCTCTCTCATTCCCGCATAGACCTCGATGATGTTTATGGGACAACAGCCCAGCAAAGAGCCTTCCGAGAATACTCCCCTGACCAACTCAACTGCCTCACGTCTTCCCCGAAGGTAGTCAATGATGATTGCCGTATCCAGGAGAAAGCCAGACA
>CAZBET010000231.1:0-2848 GCA_964490995.1 uncultured Dehalococcoidia bacterium | reverse complement strand
AGAAACTGGCAGTGTAGCACGAGTGCTCCATCCTTGGCAAACGTAGGTCACACCCACGAACAAAGTGGACCTCGTCTTTGCGTTTCTTATGATATGTCGCAAGTTTCATCAGCCCCAAAGGCGGGTACCACAGTAACTCGTCGTCCCTCTTGTTGGCTGAGCTATCAGCCTCCGGCGGCAGCACACTTGCTGCGCTCCTAGGGTTCCTTCGGTAGATTGGCTCTACTAGTAGCACTCTCAAACGCCCAAGGCCTCCCCCGTATTCATGGCGCATTCTCAACTAGTCAAGGTGCCTCGGTAGCAGGCAATGACGAACTCGCGGCAGGTAGCGAAGCGCCTTGTGTCAATTGTGCTCCGAGTCCCCGCCTGATGCAAGGTCATTTGGCGTGGGGCCTACTGAAACGAATAGTGTGCTGCCGGTAATGCAGCGGAGAATAAGCGAACGCTCTTCGGGTGATCACTTCAAAGTGTCAAGCCACTTTCGATATCTAGCCAAGTAATCGTTCCTGTATAGGCGCTCAAAGTCCTGGTACCTGGGGGCACCGAAGTAGCTCATGTTCTGAACAAGTGCTACCTTGAGCTTGTTCAGAGCCCCGGCACTAGCGCTTTGACCAAATTCGCCCTCTTTTGAGAAGTCCACGTGCTCTATGCCATCCAGTTTGGCCACCAGGTTGTCGACCGATACCTTCTGGATGGCAGAAGGGTCCCGGTCGAACTCCTCCAAGAACATTTTGACAAAAAGGAAATGTAGTACTCGGATGAAGGCGCCAACTCCGAGGGTATTGCAGATGATGCTAGTGCGAGGGTTCTCCCAGTCCTGCTGACGCTTCTTTCGTATTGCTGCGAAGTACTTCATTAGGAAGCGAACAATCTCTATGCGCTCCTGCTCATGCCTGTAGTAGTACAGGAAGATGGGAGGATATACTCGAGTCCTCCTATCTTCAGAAATCGTACCCACCAGGTAGTCAATAAGGAAAGCTTGGGAAATGGTCATTCTCTCCCTTTCTGGTCTTGGCAGTGTCGCCTCCACTGTGCCCAGCATCTTTATCCGTTTATGGAAGGGGGATTTCTCGACCTCATTGAGTGTCCGCACGGTTTCGTGCATGAACGTTATCTTATCCAGCTCTCGGCTGAACTCACCCATGAGATGGTACAGCAGCGACTTGTTCACCGACCTCTGGGTGTAGTTTATCGTGTAGAACAGCTCTGCGACTACGGATCGACTGAACCCAATTATGAAGGACACTAAGATTTCATAATTTTGGATTACCTCATCGTGGGCCTTCTCGAGGCCACGTATTCTGTGCTGCCCATCAATCACCAGAATCGAGCCCTTCCTACGCGGTACGTATAAAAATGTCCTATTGTCGGTCTCATTGGGTTCCTCCAAGAAGCATAGCCCGGCAACGCTATCATCGATTAGGTCCCGAATATCTTCAATGCTGGTCCCTGGGGCAATTCCTCTGGCCTCGTTGATCAGCTCGCATGTCACTATTACGGTGTTTGGGAACAAAGCATATTCCTTCTCGTCTAAGAAGTCCCGAATCTCAGCTACCCTTTCCGGACTCAACTTCCTCTCAAATTCTCTGCTCTGCGCCCGTTTTCTCTCAACGTCTAGCCGGTATTGGAAGTAATCTCTGTCATCGGGAAACGTTGCTGCAAGAGCAGCTTCCTTGTTGGAGTCATACTCGGCCGGTTCGACCGTGTAAATATCCAGCAGCAACCTGGCTGGCAGTTTGGCCAGATAGAAGGTCTTCTCCTTCTGAGTTACAGGGATCAGTTCTATTTTGCAGAACGTGTTCCCGTCTATTTGCACTGCATCTACGTTGATCATAGGTCCTCTTTTTCTACTTCCTTGCGAATCGCGAGCGATGCGTCACGCATTCGCTCGACATCCCGTATGACCCTGTCTTCCTTCTTTCGACGCTTGGTGTCTTCGACCTGCTGATTGATTTGTGGTACCGCGAGAAGCATGACAGAGATGAACGCGAGCCCGGCGCTCATTAGCATTGCGGGCACTATCTTTCCATTAACCCACGTATTCAGGCCAATGTGAAGGTTATAAGCGATGAACATGATTACGGCGGCTAGCATCAACCCGTAAGCTGCCGCCTTTCGTGATTTCGCGAGCGAAACGCCGTCTATCTTGACTGATGCGAGATGATCAAAGCAGTACAGATTTGTGCCAATAAGTGTGAAGGAGTAGGCCAATATGCTCGAGAAGGCTACACTGAGGTCAGCGAATAGAGGCGTGAAGAGAATAGGCATCGCGCAAACGATAAACGTTAGCACGATCCAACTTAGGTACTCATCAACGTATACTGAGAGATTCTCCTTGATTGCGGCCTTCATTGCACTCAACTTGCAGCCTCCTCAAAGCTTGGCTGTAACTTTCACAGGCGCTACAGGCACCGGCGCACGCTATCCACCAGTGCTCATGGCCATTCGCGGCGCGCCTCGTAGCAATAGGGCTAGATTATAACATGCTCTTGCACGCATGTACATATCTCGCCCTCTCGTGAACCTGCGTAGGTCGACAAAGCGAATTGGACGATCGGTAGCCAGCCATCGGCTTTCCGTCGTCAAATGATACGCCCACAAGCCTACTGAAAGCAAGGCCCTGCGGAGATCGGCGGCCGTCAGGATACGACGCGAGCCACCTCCCTAGCTTGCCTCTTGGCCACGCCCCTGTCGCCGTCGAGTGGCCTCGGGTTCGGGTCAGAGCAGTCCCGGTGGGGACTGCTTCCGTGTGGTGGCAAGGCCCTGCTCCCGAGGCCTCCTCCTCCGTTTGGCGCTTGATGGCCCGCCCCGCCGAAAAGACCTGCGCCTTGCTGTGGGCTAACCCTGT
>CAZBET010000230.1:0-2861 GCA_964490995.1 uncultured Dehalococcoidia bacterium | reverse complement strand
AAGCTCAACAGCAGCATCCTTATCGTTAATTTCCTTCTTCTCTCCCGCCTTCTTCTTCAGAAACTCGCGGGGATGATCGCGGATCAGCTCCCTGTCCTGCGTCACCTGCGCCAGCTTGTCCTGCGCTTCCTTCAGTACGCCCTTCAACCCCACCTTGAAGACCTTCTCGTAGTTGGGCACCTGCCCCGAGTGGGCTCCGTGCACCCAGACAAACACTCCCTGATTCATGTAGGACCAGTAGGGCTTGTCCGCCTCGGCGAGATACTGCCGCTCTTTCCCATGGATGGACTTGTTGAACCAGTACTTGTTGATCTCGTGCATCTCCGCACGCTCTTCGTCGCTCAGCATGTCCTTGTAGCCCATGTCGATGGCCTTGTCCACCCACCGGGAATACAGCTCGGGATAGCTGATCACGTGGTCGGGAGACTTGGAGGAGTTGCCGGCAAAGCGGTCATAGTCGTTGATGTAAAGCGTCATGTTGTCCAGGTAGTTGGCCATCGCCTTGGCCCTGCGGATGGCTATCGGCTCCCCTTCGGTGGCCCTGTAGGCCTGGGTGACGAACCGGGCGCGCTCGATGTCGAGCCTGAGCGTGGGACGGATGGCGCTTATCTTGCCCAGCTTCTCCTGCTCCTCGACGCGGCCCGTACGCTGGCCCATCATCGTCCTGTAGCGTACCTTGTCCGCTATTATCTGCGTCAGCCTCTTCTCGCCCTTCTCCTTGATTTCAACCATCTCTGCCCTCCGTTTGCTGTATTCGCCCCGCCGCCGGATACATGTGGAGCCTATACGATGTCCACATTGATACATCCACCATCCAGAATTGTACCAACCGAGCCCCTGCAAGTCAATTCGCAAATTGAACCGACCGCACAGATATGCTAGAATACCGACGGAATTCAGCTTCAGCTTTGTGCTTCTCGACATCCCCTATCTGAAAAGGAGCGGGCGTACATGAATTTCGACTTCACCGACAAAGAGAAGCGGCTGCGGCAAGAACTGAGGGATTTCGTAGCCAGGGAGCTTCCTCCCGGATGGGTCGGCGACGGCGGAGTGAACGAGGAGTACGGCACCGACGAAGGTTGGGAGTCCGCCAAGAAGATGGCGAAGAAACTGGCGGCCAAAGGCTGGTTGACCATCGCCTGGCCCAGGGAGTACGGCGGCCTCGCTGCGTCACACATGGAGCACGTCATCTATAGGGAGGAGATGGCCTACTATATGGTGCCGGGGACCGACATGGGTGTCGGCGGCGTCAACTGGATCGGGCCCGCACTCATGATCTACGGCACCGACGAACAGAAGAAGAGGCACCTCCCCGGGATATCCCGCGGCGAGGTCTTCTGGTGTACCGCCTACAGCGAGCCCGAGGCCGGGTCCGACATGGCCACGATGAAGTGCCGCGCGGTTAAGAAGGGCGACGAGTACATAGTCAATGGCCAGAAGGTGTGGACCAGCGCTGCCCATCGCGCCAACTGGTGCTGGATGGGAGTGAGGACAGACCCCGACGCGCCCAAGCACAAAGGCATCAGCGTGCTGCTCGTTGACATGAAGACCCCGGGCGTGAACGTCAGGCCACTGCTTAACATGGCGGGCGCTTTCAGCAACTCCGAGGTCTTCTTCGATGACGTACACGTACCGAAGGACTGTCTCATCGGCGAGGAGAACCAGGGGTGGCGCTATATGATGACAGCGCTCGATTTCGAACGAACCGCCGGCATCGACCTCGTCGCCAGAGCCCACCGCATGGTGGACGAGCTGGTCAAGTATTCCAGGCAGACGAAGCGAAACGGCCGGCCGCTCAGCGAGGACCCCATAGTGCGGAACAAGCTGGCCGACGCCGCCATCGAGTGCGAGGTGGGAAGGCTGACGTGCTACCTCATAGCCTGGATGGAGGACAGGAACCGAATCCCGAGCTATGAGTCATCGACCGTCAAGACCCTGGGCGCTGAGCTGGGGCAGCGTATCTCCAACATCGGGCTCGGCCTGATGGGGCTCTACGGGCAGTTGGAGCCCGACGCCAGAGCACCCATCAAGGGTATGGTCGAGAGCGCCTATTTGTACACCCGTGGCGATACTGTCGCGGGCGGCACATCAGAGATAAACCGCAACGTTATTGCGATAAGGGGACTGGGCCTTCCGAGGGGATAACGTTCAGAAGCCAAGCAATAGGAATCGTAGGGACGTTCAATCGAACGCCCCTGTTGAAACCAGTCTCGCAGCATCCGCCTCCCGACACCTGCCCCCAATCACCCAATAACCCAGTCACCCACTAATAGATGACCTTCTCCTCGACAAGCTGAGCGATCTCCTCCTTGCTCTTGGACAGAAGCTTGCCAAAGACATGGTCGTTGTGCTGGCCTATCAGCGGAGCAGGCCGCCGCACCTCGCACGGAGTATCGCTCAGCTTGAATGCTATTCCCGCCACAATGTCGGTGCCTGTCGCCGGATGCTCAACCTGTAGATGGACTTCCCGCTCCGCGAAGTGGGGATCGGCGAACCGCTCCGAGAGGTCAAGGCAGGGTGCCGCTGCGACGCCGGCCTTCTGCAGCGCGTCCATCAGCTCGTAGTATGTGTACCCGAGAGTCCAGGCGGCTATCAGCCCGTCCAACTCCTCCTGGTTCTTGAGCCGGTTGAAGCCGTCGCTGAACCTGCGCTCTCTCGTCCAGGCGGGGTTGCCAATCGCTTCGCAGAAGCTTCGCCATTCCTCTTCACCGCTGACCGCTATGGAAACCCACTTGTCGTCGCCCTTGCAGGGGTAACTGTTGTGCGGCGCCATGGTTGGGCTGCGGTTGCCTCGGGTGCCCATGACCCTCCCATTCATGAAGTAGTCCATGAACGCCTCACCGATGATTGAAGCACCCACC
>CAZBET010000229.1:0-2868 GCA_964490995.1 uncultured Dehalococcoidia bacterium | reverse complement strand
GGGCTCGACGTCAAGATAGACACCATCCTCAATGGCCGGGGGCAAATCGCGGGCCTCTTCGTCGGTGAGCCGAGCGCGGAGCATGCCGAAGGCGTCCGGCTGGCGAGGGACGTATATGCCACAGAGGCCGTCCCCAGCCCCGACATAGTCGTCCTCAATGCCTACGCCAAGGCCAACGAGGCGGTACTCGCGATCCCACTGCTCGCGCCCCTGCTTGGTGACCGCCCGCCAGACCTGGTGCTGGTCGCGAACGCGCCCGACGGGCAAGTGCCGCACTACCTCGTGAGGAGCTTCGGCAAGAAGGTCGGTGGAAGGCTCTGGACCGCCCCAAGCGGCCCCCTCCAGAGCATCGACAGGTTCATCGTCTTGACCCAGCACATCGACATAGCCGGTGCCGACTGGCTGGCGACACCTGAGTCTATCATCTGGGCCAGGACCTGGGCCGAGGTGATGGAGAGGCTCACGGAAGCCCATGGCGAGAAAGCAAGTGTGGCCGTGGTCCCCGATGCCACAATGCAGTATTTCAGCGAGCCCTCCTAGGGGCGCATGGCCATGCGCCCTGTGGCGTCGCCCGGGAGTGGCGACGCGTTGCCTCCTCACGCCGGCAGTAGGGCCGAACCGATGTACTCGCCCTCGATTCTCTAGGCGGGCAGACACACGGCTCTGCCTCTACTAGGGTTGTCACCATCGGGCCTGCCTCCTTGCCTTGCCAGCGACCCGAGCAACCACTATAATGGCGTCGCGATGTCTGGGGAGCTTGTCGGCGGTATTGTCGGCACGGGGGTTGCTGGGGTTATCCTCACTGCGTTCGTAACCTCACGGGTGGTGGCGGCCAAGATAGAGCAGGCTTTCAAGCCTCCCGCCTATCAGGTTGCGGGCCGTCCGGTCTCAGTGGTCATTCCCACACTCGAGGAAGAGGAATACCTGCCCAAGCTCCTGGAAACCATCCGCAATCAGACCTACCAGCCCATAGAGGTCGTTGTCGCTGACAGCAGCCCCACTCCTTCAAGCGCGAAGACCAAGGAGATATGTCAAGCATACGGGGCCAGGTATGTCTACGTGCCCAAGCTGAACCTCCCTCACGCGCGCAATGAGGGGGCGAAGCAAGCTACCGGCGAGATACTGGTGTTCGTCGACGCCGACTGCCTCCTGAGCGCAACGTACATCCAGGAGGTCGTAGCTTCCCTGGAGGAAGGATACATCCTGGCTCACGGGGCCGACCCGGTAGCGGAGGGCGTCATACTCTCCACTAGCTCTGTTGTGCTGCGCAGTTGGCTCAAGCCTGAACGGTACACGACTGGCAGGGGGATCGCCATCTGGAAGCACGCCTTCTCCGAGATAGGCGGGTACGACGAGAACCTGGACCCGACATTGGGCTTTCGTGAAGACCTCGACCTTGGCAAGAGGGTGCGACAGACGTTCGGCGACAAGTCTATAAGGCTGCTGCGGACGGCCTACCTGGGGGAGTCGGCCCGAAGGATAAAGTTCCTGGGTACCGCTGAGTGGAACAGGGTGAGGGGAGTGAGGGGCTCGAAAATGATCCGCCTGTGAGCGGCCCAGCATTCCCAGCAAGCCGTCGCCTGACCGCCGCTGTTAGCAGCTACTGGTGACACCCCCGATTCCCGCAAGCAACAGCCACAACAAAGGGCCAGAGTCAGACCTGGCAAAGTCTGTCAGGGAGGCGCGAAACATGGCTCAGAGTGCTCTCGAAGGGATCAAGGTGGTGGAGGTCACGCAGTGGGTGGCGGCTCCGGGGGCAGGCGCTTTGCTCGCGGATTGGGGGGCGGACGTTGTTCATATCGAGCACCCCATAAAAGGCGACGCCATGCGGGGTCTGACCAACGTTGGCTGGATGGGCGTAGACTGGCTGTTTGAGCTCGACAACCGCAACAAGAGAAGCGTGACACTGGACATAGGCAAGAAGAAGGGGCAGGCTGTCCTTCGCCGATTGCTGGACAAGACTGACGTCTTCATAACGAGCCTACGCCCCAGCGAGTTGGAACGCTATGACCTGGAGTATCCAAGGCTCAGCCGGCGCAATCCCAGGCTCATCTTCGCCAGCCTGACCGGCTATGGACGAAAGGGCCCCGACCGGGAGAAGCGCGGCTACGACGTCAACGCCTTCTGGGCGCGATCCGGGTTCATGGCGACGATCAGGGAGCCAGACATGCCTCCGGCTTTTCCCAGAGGGGGCATGGGCGACCACGCTGCATCCATCGCCCTTGCCTGCGGCATAGCCACCGCCCTCTTTGCACGCGAGAGGACGGGGGTGGGACAGGAGGTAGACGTCAGCCTGTACAACACAGGCGTCTGGATTCTGAGCATCGACGTCAGTTGCGCCCTGACGACCGGGGAGTACCCGGGGCTGCGCAAGAGGTCCGAGACACCGGCCATGACCAACGTCTACCGCACCGGGGATGACAAGTGGATATACTTCGCCCATCTTCAGCAGGATCCCTACTGGCCCGGGTTCTGCCGCGCCCTGGGGCTGGAACACCTCGAGAGAGATGACAGGTTCAGCACCCTCGAGACCAGGATGGCAAACAACGAAGAGCTGTTCAGAATCGTCGACTCGGTCATGGCGAAACGCCCCCTGAGCGAGTGGACAGCCATACTGGATGAGAACGGGCTGATCTATGCACCGGTACAGGACGCGCTGGATGTCACCCGAGATGAGCAGGCGTGGGCAAACGACTACTTCACCACGATCAAGCACCCCGCCCTGGGTACCGTAAGGCTGGTGGCCAACCCGATAAAGCTGAGCGAGACGCCGTCTTCCATCAGATCTACCGCGCCCGAGATGGGTCAGCACACCGAGGAGGTCCTGCTGGAGAACGGCTACAGTTGGGATGACATAGCGCGCTTCAA
>CAZBET010000228.1:0-2884 GCA_964490995.1 uncultured Dehalococcoidia bacterium | reverse complement strand
AAGTTGAGGGAGGACGACCTCCGCCCGCTGGAAGGCCGCTCGTGTCATTCTGAGCGCAGCGAAGAATCTCGGCTTGCCCGGTGGTGGGTTCCGCTGCGCTGCACCCACCCTACGCGAAGGGAGGCGTGGTGGATGCCTCCCCCTTCGGAGAAGGGGGAGGCAGGGGGATTCCCCGGAGTTTGACAGCGGACCGGCCCTATTCTATGCTACCTTTGCCTGGGTGGGAGGTGCTGCCGCAAGTGGCGAGCGTGAGGGTGGCCACCGAGAACGATATCACCGGCATCCTCGACCTGTACCGCGAACTCAGCCTCGGCATGGGCAACGTGGAGCGGGGCCTGAGCCCGTCGCTGGACGACTACCGGAAGGTCTTCGCCGAGATTAGCGCCGATCCCAGACACGACCTCCTGGTCGCTGAAGACGACGGTCGGGTTGTGGGGACAGTGGTGCTCGTCGTCGTCCCCAATCTGAGCCACGCGGGCACCCCCTGGGCGCTGGTGGAGAACCTGGTGGTTACTGAGAAACAACGGCGTCGCGGCTTCGGCAGGCTGCTGCTGGAATACGTCGTCACGCGGGCGAAAGAGAAGGGATGTCACCGCATAGAGTTGTGCAGCGACAAGAGGCGCGAAGCGGCGCACCGGCTTTACCGGGCTGTCGGCTTCGAGGCGTCAGCCTACGGTTTCCGCATGTACTTCTGAGCGCTTGGGGATGGTGATAGGGTGATGGTGAAGGTCGCGGCTGTGCAGACGGAGCCCAAGATCCTCGAGAAGGAGAGGAACCTGGAACGGTGTGTCGAGCTCGTTCGCGGCGCCGCGGGAGAGCGCGCCAGGCTCATCGTGTTCCCGGAATGCGCCCTGACCGGATACGTGTTCTCCAGCCTTGAGGAGGCGCTGCCCATGTGCGAGCCCATCCCCGGCCCCAGCACCGACAGGCTCGCGGGGCTGTGCGCGGAGCTGAACGTCTACGTGGTTATAGGGTTGCTCGAGATTGAGATCGATGAGTGCTACAACACTGCGGTGCTGCTGGGTCCCGGTGGGCTAATCGGCAAGTATCGCAAGCTGCACCTCCCGTGCCTCGGAGTGGACCGCTTCCTGAGCCGGGGCAATATCCCCCATACTGTCCACGAGACCGGCATCGGCACGATTGGGATGGGCATCTGCTACGATGTTCTGTTCCCCGAGCACGCGCGGGTTCTCGCGTTGAAGGGGGCCGACATCTTCGTCCTCCCCACCAACTGGCCTGAGCACAGGGAGCACGTCCCGGAGCATATCATCGCGGCGAGGGCGGCCGAGAACATGATCTTCGTCATCGCCGTGAACCGGGTCGGGCAGGAACGGGGCACGAGGTTCATCGGAAGCAGCACCATCGCCCATTGCGTCAAGGGGACTGTTCTGGCCAAAGGGAGCCCCGATGCGGAGGAGACTCTCTACGCGGAGATCGAACCTGCGGAGGCCAGGCAGAAGCACGTGGTCATATCGCCCGGGGCGTTTGAGTTCGACCTTTTCAGAGACCGGAGGCCGGACCTCTACGGCGTCATCACCCAGCCTGTCAACGATTCCTCCCCCACGTAGAACTGCGGCTGCCGGGCCCTATGCCCTTTCAGTCGCGTCGGCGTCGCAGTCGACCACGTCAGACGCTATCTACGTCTCACGCTGACCTTCGTGCTGGTCCCACCACGCCTTGAGGGAATTGTTTATCTCCCTCCACCTGCGCCAGACCCCGGTCGGATTGTACTGGTCGGCTCGGTTCGTAGCCCGAAGGTACAGAAAGATGCTGAGCGGAAGGATGGGGAAAGCGATTCTGGCTGCGGCAAGCCAGGGGTTCCCGAAGCAGTAGAACTGTGGCAAGCCAACACCCGACCACGAGAGGATGGCCAGGACGGCCAGCGCCAGCGCCGACAGAAGGGACGCCCTGAGCGATAGCCACTGTACGTAGTAGATTGCCTGGCAGGCGTAGCGCGTCTTCAGGCTGGTGGCATAGTAGGTGTGGTTCGGATGCTGCTCGCTGTTCCATTGCCTGAACACCTTGAGCCAGGCCTGTCTGGCTTCTTCCGGCGGCAGGTTGTGTTTCTGCTGAACGTGCAGCTTGGGCAACTGGGACCGGAAGAAGGTGACATAACGATTGGGCCTGGGGCCGGCACGGGCGATGGGGTCGAATAGCACGGCGAGCACCGCCAACACGAACAGGGCCACCGGCAGCAGCAGCAGCTTGGGGACGTCCCTCCTCGAGTTCTCGAAGCTGGGGTCAACGACGTATAGCAGGAGCAGCGCAGCGCCAAAGGCGGCTGCGACAAGCGCCTTTCGGATTCTCAGCCCTCGCTCTGAGGAGGGGCACACCAGCGAGTAGAACAACCGGCTCACGGCACTGCTCCCCGGGGCTTGTCCCCCGCGGGCGGTGCAGGCATTATACCCCAGCCCACCGCAGCGCTGTCAACAGCCTGTGGGGAGGACGTCTGCTATCCCTCCTTTGCGAAAGGGGGCAAGGGGGATTTCACCCCTGGGCAGAGGCGCTGAAATTGATTCGCCTGAGGGCAGGTGATAGACTCATAGCCGCACCCATGGAGTACACCGTCACCTCGCACACCTTCGAAAGCCTCGCCTCTTTGTGGAAGGACCAGCGCCACCGCCTCAGATGGGGCTCGGTGTTCGTCTTGCCGTGGTGGCTCGAAACCTGGTGGCGGCATTTGGGAGCTGAAGCCGAGTACTATCTCTGCGAAGTCACGCAAGGGGGAGACCCGTTAGGTATCGCCCCGCTCCTCGTGAGGGATTGCCGCGCCTCCTTCATCGGCAGCGCCGATGTCTGCGACTACCTGGACTTCGTCGTCGCGCCGGGGAAAGAGCGGCCCTTTTTCACCTTCCTCCTCGACCGACTGCGGCGCGACGGCGTC
>CAZBET010000227.1:0-2898 GCA_964490995.1 uncultured Dehalococcoidia bacterium | reverse complement strand
GTTTTCCTTTCCGTTCGCCCTGAGCCTGTCGAAGGGCCGTTCATGGTTCGACAAGCTCACCACGAACGGCCACCCCGCGCTGCATCCACGGATTAAGGTTGCCCTGCTGGCCTTGATTTTGACACGTGTTGGCGCTATGCTGTACAGAGCAACCGCTACAACGGGTGAAGGTGCCTGGGGGGGCAAGTGAAACGGTGGCATAGAGTACCCGTAGCTGTATTGTGCGCGCTGGCATGGCTATCGGTATCGGCCGGCGCGAGGGCGGAGACCTTCGAGGACTTGCCTCCTGTACTGGCGCAAGTCCTGGCCAAGCTGGCCGTGATATTCGACAATGTGCTCGCAAGCCTGGTGTCAGGCAACGTGTTGACTGATCCGAAGGGCGAGCATGTGGTCGGGGTGACGGCGCAGATTGTCATGAACGTAACGCAGTTCCTTGCCGAACTCGTCAAGCTCTTCTGAAGTGTCATGCTTCTCCTCCCCTTCGCCGGGGCATGGCTCCAAGGATTGGTGCGATGGGGCCTCTGTGACTTCCGGCATCATCCCTCAGGTAGCCGGGCTTGCCGCTTGGGAGCCATTGTCTGCGAACCCTCAGGTTTGACAAATCTGGACGCTATGTTATGATAACCCACGCGAGTGCGCGGCTTTGGAGCGTTCGGCATGAGGCGTCTCTACTGGGCGGCAGCGGTACTGGCGCTGTGCGCGGCTCTGTCCCTGGCAGCGGATGCCGCGTCGGCACAAGGTCCGCAGATCGTGGATGTCCAGGCGACGAACATAACGGACACCTCAGCCACGATAACGTGGACGACCTGCACGGCAGGAAACAGCACTGTCAACTACGGAAACACCACGGCGCTCCTGAGCCCAAGCGTGAGCGACAGCGCGAACGTTTTTGCTCACTCGCTGGCGCTGGGAAACCTGACGCCGGACACGCTCTACTACTACGAGGTGATCTCGGGGGTAGACGGAAACACGACCGACGACAGGTGTGGGAGCTACTACATCTTCACCACGTACCAGGCCCCGATCGGGCTTGCGGGCTGGGCCTGGTGCACCGATGGTGGGGCCGTCAACCAGGCGACCCTTGAAGGCTACAGGACGATGCTTGAGAGAACCGGGGCACCGGGTAGTTACTCTCTGCATGTGGCGGGCAACCTGACACTAATCGAGACCGGCGAGGTTGTGCCCCTTGACATGTACGGCAGCAGGGTACGGTCACTCTTCTACCTTCGTCAGGAGGTGACCGGCAAGTCGGCGACGTTCGAAGGGACGTGGATCGACGCCGCGAACAGCACATACTACATCTCTACCACAGGCGTGGTCGCGCTGCCCAACCCGGGTGGCGCGGAACTGAAGACGGCCCGGCTCTGCTTTGCTACGCTGCGCACCACGGATGTCGCTGTCACGCTGACGGAGCCCGGCAGTTTCGTGGATGACCTGGAATCGATGGTCACGAGGTTTGCCAAGTTCGTTGATAGTCTGCTGGATAGCCTGATCGGGACCGGGATCAGGCAGACGCTCAGCAACATCCTGACCAAGCTGGCGACGCTGGCGGCTGGCCTGCGCGGCATGGGGACGCCATACGTCCCGTAGGTGAGATATGGATCCCATAACGCAGTTGATCTTCGGGGCGCTGGTGGGCATCGCTGCAGTCATTGGGGTGCTGGCGGTAGTTTTCGGGCTGCTTGTGCTGGCCCTCTTCACCTACTTCTGGACTCACGCATATCCCTGGCTGTATTCGACGGCCAGATGGGCGGCCAAGCCTCGGAACCTCTTCTCGTTGATCCTTCTTTCGATCATCTTGTTTGTGGCGGCCCTCGGTGTGGGGCTGGTGGCGCTTTCTGGTCTGGTAAAGACTGGGGCGGTGGGTTCGCTGGTGGGGGACGTGAGTCGGCAGCTAGCAATAGGGGCCCTGGGGATCCCTGGACTGAGTAGCGTGCTTGGAGTGGGTGGCCTTAATATTACTCCCGGGGTCGTTACCTTCTTGCTCCTGGTGCCCCCGGTTCTGCTGCTCCTGCTGGCTCTGCTTGTCGTCGACTTCCTCATCAACCTCGGCGTCATTATGTGGATCGCGAGGCTTGTCCGCTGGTTGTTCTTACGATGGAGAGGTCTGCTCGGAGGGAGCTACGATTCTCTTAGCAGAGGGGCTGTGGAGCTGAAGGAGAAGGCTGCGGCCCTGAAGGAGACCGGGCACAAAGGCAAGAAGCGGGCAAAAGCCACCGAGGGTGCCCGACCGGTAATGGTGGCGAAGGCCACGGCGGGTGCAGCCGCACCGGGGCGGGTGCCGCCAGTCGTAGCGAAGAGGCTGGCGGGTGTCGCACCGAAGAAGGCAGTGGCTTTGAAGGCGAAGAAGGATATGGGCCTTAAGGAGAAGATCGAGGCGCTCAGGGGCGAGCTGCTGGGCGATGTGCAAAGGGCGGCTGATAGGCTGTCCGTGAAGAAGCCCGGGAAGAAGGACATGAGCCTGAAGGAGAAGATGGAGGAGCTCAGGAGCGAGCTTCTGGGCGATGTGAGAAAGGCGGGCGACAAGCTGTCCGCCAAGAAGCCAGGGAAGAAGGGCATAAGCCTGAAGGAGGAGATTGAGGGGCTCAGGAGCGAGTTTCTGAGCGATGTGGAGCGAGCCCGGAGCAAGCTATCCAAGAAGGAGTGATGATCATGGATTGGAGAGACAGGCTGATGATGAAGTTGATGGGCAATAGGGTGGTCATCAAGATATTCAGCATACCTATCGTTGTTAAGATACTGACTGTGGAGACTCAAGCATTCATCTGGGTCGTCTCGAAGTTCAAGAGCAAGAAGGAAGCCACCGGCTGAGCAGGTTGGCACGACAGCCGCGGGAATCCACTGACGGGTGAGGTATCGGCACAGCTTGCGGGGGCCTCGGAAGACCTGCCCAACAAC
>CAZBET010000226.1:0-2905 GCA_964490995.1 uncultured Dehalococcoidia bacterium | reverse complement strand
GGCGCAGCTTATCCAACAGGACGGGCGCTGCCTGTTCTTGCCGGTTGACCACGGCTATTTCCAGGGCCCAACCTCAAAGCTGGAGAACCCACGCAAGACGCTTGAGCCAATCCTATCCTACGCCGATGCCATCTTCATTACGAGAGGGGTACTGCGCTCGTCAGTGGACCCGGACAAAGCCAAGCCGATAATCCTCAGGGTGTCCGGTGGGACCAGCATGGTCGGCAAAGATCTGGCCAACGAAGGGCTCACCACGTCCATGGAGGAGGCCATCCGCCTCAATGTGGCAGCGGTCGGCATCTCCATCTTCGTGGGCAGCGACTATGAGAAGGAGTCACTGCTGAATCTGGCGAAGCTGGTTGACGAGGGGGAGAAGTACGGCATCCCCGTCATGGCGGTGACCGCTGTGGGCAAAGAGCTTGAGAAACGTGATGCCCGCTATCTTGCCCTGGCCAGCCGCATCGCCGCTGAGCTGGGGGCCCGCGTCGTGAAGACCTACTGGTGTCAGGGATTCGAGAAGGTGACTCAGGGGTGTCCCGTCCCCGTGGTCATGGCGGGCGGACCCAGGGTGGAAACGGAGCTTGAGGTATTCGAGTTTGTGCACGACGGCATTCAGAAGGGCGCGGTGGGCGTGAACCTGGGAAGGAACGTCTGGCAGAACGCCCACCCGGTGGCCATGATCAAGGCGCTCCGAGCCATCATCCACGAGAACGCGACCCCCAAGCAGGCTCAGAAGATATACGACGGCGCGAGGAGCTCAAAGTAGGAGCGACCCAGTGGGTCGCCCACAACCTCGAACTCGGTCTTACCTTGGCTGGAATGCGTGCTCCATCACTCGCTGATGCTGGCAGGGGGCGGAGCCCCTGCCCTATGCGCGAGCCCGTTCGTGGTTCGACAGGCTTGCCACGAACGGGCTCCTCCGGCAGGCTCAGGACAGGCCCTTCGACTCGGCTGGTATCAGCAGTGCCGCCAGTGCGGCTACCTGCGCGACCTCGGGACGATGGTTCTCGTGTATAGGCCTCCCTCCAATTCGGAGAAGGTGCCGGAGCCGGCCAGTCGCTTGGCGCCGACGAAGGCGGAGCCGCCAACTTCGCCTCGCGGACGGCGAGTGCACTGATTCAAGAGGATGCGAGATACCGCTGAGGGAAGCGTCCCGCTGGAAGTGGCAACAAGTTGAGGGAGGTGGAGCATGACGATGATGCGTTGGGAACCATTCAGGGACCTGATGAGCCTGAGACAGGCTATGGACAGGCTGTTCGAGGACAGCTTCGTCCAGCCGTCGCGGCTGTGGCCGGGGCCGGGAGGCGGGGACATCGCGTTGGACGTCTACCAGACAGCCAACGACGTCGTCATCAAGGCGGCCCTGCCGGGCGTCAAACCAGAGCAGGTGGATATCTCCATCACCGGAGACACTATCACCATCAAGGGAGAGCTCAGGGAGGAGAAGGAGGTCAAGGAGAAAGACTACCTTCTTAAAGAGCACCGCTACGGTTCGTTCAGCCGCACGGTGACCGTGCCGGTTCCAGTGCAGAGCGACAAGGCGGAGGCAACCTTCGAGAACGGCGTGCTGACCCTGACCCTTCCCAAGGAAGAGAAGGTGAAGCCCAGGCAAATCAAGGTCAAGCCGAAGGCAGTGATCGAAGGTGCCAGGAAATAGCCGTTGGGACGCCTCCCTCAGCACACGAACCAATTGCTGCAAGAGGGGAGACCACAGCCTGCGATTGCCGTGGTCTCTCTGGACTTCAATCCTTTCTCGCGGTCATCAATACCGGCAGGAGAGACAGAAGCCATGAAGAACATCATCACCGTTGAGGCCTACAAGGCATCCATCACAGCAGAGATCCTCAAGAAGTGGAATGGAACCGTCCGCGTATGGAGCGAGCCCAAGAGCGCGGTGGATGGGGCGAAGGTAGTGGAAGAGATTACGAAGCCCACTGAGGTCACGGTGGTGGAGGAACAGAAGGACATGTACGGCTCCCTGACCCAGAGGGCCAAGGTTCGATACGGCCACGGGAAAGAGGGCTGGGTGCTCCACCAGATGATAGCCAGGAAGTAGCCCGCTGTTCACGCGGCCAACCAGTGCCCCCTTCGGAGAAGGGGGTTAGGGGGATCGCCAGACTTGCCCTGTCATTGCGAGGCCATCTTCCTTCACTCTGGGAAGGGCGAGGCGCGGCAATCGCCCTGTCTACAATGCACCCCCGCACGTGGTTGGTGGGTTCCGCTCCGCTGCACCCACCCTACGGCTGCGTGCCTCAGGGCGAACCGCGAAGATGGCCCTTTTCGTAGGAGTGCCATCGCCAGACAACCACGTGCGTGCCGTCCAAAACAACCCACTCTATGCGGCTAGCGCCTTGCAGGACGGAGACAATGTGGTTGCCCCAGCGCAGTTGCTCAACCGTGAAGGGTCGGCCCCGGTATTCGAGAGATACGTGAAGGTCATCGGGCACGGCGGCCACGCGGCAGGACTTCAGCCCTGACGTGCCGACCCCGAGGGCCTTGAGGGTCGCCTCCTTGGCGGTCCAGTAGCGGAAGAAGACGTCCCACGTTATCCCACCGCCAAGCGCCCACTCCTCATCGCTGGCCACGAGTTCGAACAGACCCGGGGAGCGGGGCCTGACCTCTTCGACGTCGATGCCCGCCCTCTCACTGCTGACAACCGCGGCCACACACTCACGCTTATGGGAAAGCGACCAGTAAGTGCCGTCAGAGGGTATCGGGACATCGTCCCGGTCCTTCCGCAGCGCCCCGAGCACCACCCCGCTACGCTCCGCGCTGAGCCTGAGCGCCTCTCTCGCCGCCCGGCTCAGCCTGGCGACCTGTTCCCTCCCGCGGGGTGCGGTGCCCTCCTGCGGGACCGCCATCACCACCGGGTAGAGAGTCATCGAATCGCTCAGGGCTTCGCGAC
>CAZBET010000225.1:0-2926 GCA_964490995.1 uncultured Dehalococcoidia bacterium | reverse complement strand
GAATCCCAGCCGTCTCCACGCTCATAAGTGCTCTTATAGACCGGATACAACAGTGCTCGCCCGCTTTTCATGATGAAATCGAAGGTGTTGACATACAGGATTTCGTTCGAACGGGTATTTATCGCATCACTTCCCGGGAAGTACACAACGGTCTGATACGGCGGCTCGCCGGATTTCGGCAGAAAAAGATAGGCTAGAACGCGCTCTCCGCCATAGGCGGCGTCAAAGGAGACCCTTTCCTTGATCCAGTCCTTGTCACTCTCGTCTACGGATTCGGTCCGGCTGCGCAGTTCTTTTTTGTCATACGAATACATGTCCAGATAGATTTTATAGACTTCGTCCGAAACCGGTTCCTTGTTAAGAAAGTCGATATACGGGATTTCGGTAATTGACTTCAGGGCTGCCTGGTTATCGGCTTTTCCAAGGTATTTGATGCACCGGAATCCATTGCCCGGGGACCGATCCATGGGCGGCTGTGCATACGCCCAATTGAACATGTAAACCTGATCGTTCCAGGCGCCACCCAAGAGGAATCTCCAGTCACCGCGTTGGTTCCAGCACCATTCGCGAACATTCCCTGCCATATCATGAACGCCATAAATGCTGACACATCGTGAACTGCCGATGGGCCAGGTGTCGCGATCGCTGAAATTGCCGAGGGGAATATAAACGTCGCTCAGCCACGGATCCGCCGCCCAGTCCCAATGATAGACGGTCGGCAAGCTCTTCCCCACGAATTGGGCATAGGCCGCGGCTTCATACCAGCTGATCCCGCCGACCGGATGATCGTCCCGGCCTTCGGGGTAATCGCTCATTTCCCAAGTCGCCGGACCTGGTCTCCCCGTTCTATCCCTGAATTCTGCCATCGCTTGTTCCCAGGATAGTGTTTTGCCGTCTTTCTTGAACGGTTGTTTCCAATACTGCCTTTTTTCATAGCCTCCCTGGTCGATGAACTTCTTGAATTCTTTATTCGTGACTTCATGTTTGTCGATGAGGTAGTCATTGAGATCTTGTCCGCCCGCAAGATTTGACAACGAAAGTTCATCTTTGCCACCCGGGATCCTGGTCATTCCCGGAGGCAGGCTCCCTTTTTCCTCCAGCGTCCTGTCGATCTCGAGTGCATAAGAGGTCAGCTCCCCCCCTTCAATGGGCTCATAACCGTCTTTTTCGACCTTAAAAAGATGATATCCCGGCCAGACTTTCACCTTAGCGATCGGTGATCGACCAACGTGCTTCCAGATTCCATCAATTTCATCATAGAGATAGACGTCGGCTCCCGGGGGGATCGTTTTGAAGGAAAAGTCCCGCTCAACCTGCGGCACCAGCTCCATCAACCGCGGTTCTTTGGGAATGATCTTTTCGGCTTTTTCCGCCAAACGAAAGGCCGCCGGGAATTGCTCTTCGTCAATAAGTTTTCTGATCTCGGGGACAGCTTGGTCTCTAGCCCAATGTGTCCTGGCCCGGCGGTTGAAGAGTCCAACAAGCGCGACGACGGCGGCGGCGATCACGACTACCGCTGGAACGGCCACGACAGGTTTCCGGATAAGGCGGAGGAATGAACGGAAGTTAAAGGCTCCCATGCCGTCCCTGGTCAGATTGTTCCTGTAATCCTTCAGGTCCTTCAACAGCTCAACCGTGGAACCATACCGGGCTTCGGGCTTTTTCTTGAGACTCCGGTCGATAATATGCTGCAACTCCTGAGGGACATCCGGTTTGAGGGCTCTGAGAGGTCTGGGGTCCTCGTGCACGACAGAATAGAGGATCGAAGCCTCACGTTCCCCCTTGAAGGGGAGCGCTCCACACAGCATCTCATACATGACCACGCCCAGAGACCAGATGTCCGACCGATGATCGACGGCCTCGCCCTGCGCCTGCTCGGGCGACATGTAAGCCACCGTTCCGAGTGTCGTTCCCTCTCTCGTCAGAAGAGGCCCCTCTTTGACCTTAGCCAGTCCGAAGTCCATGATCTTGGCCTGACCCTTGCCGGTGATCATGATATTGGCGCTCTTGATATCGCGGTGGACAATACCCTTGCCGTGGGCTTCATCGAGACCCTCGGCGATCTGGATGGCGATCTCAAGGGCCGCGCCGGCGGTGAGCGGTCCTTTGTGGACCTTGTCCCTGAGGGTCTCTCCTTCTACGTACTCCATGGCGATGTAGGGACGCTCTTCGGTTTCCCCGACCTCGTGGATGACGCAGATGTTGGGATGAGACAGGGCACCCGCCGCCTGGGCCTCGATAAGGAACCGTTCTTTGAGTTCAGGAGAATCCATTAGGTGCGGGGGGAGAAACTTCAGCGCCACGCATCGCTTGAGCTTGACGTCCTCAGCCTTGTAGACAATGCCCATTCCGCCGTGACCGATCTCCTCGAGGATCCGGTACTTTCCGGCGATGGGACTGTCTTTCGAGATGACGGGAAGAGGAGTGGTCAGGGTTTTCGTCAGGGAGGCCTGTTCAGGTCTCGCTTTTCCTAGGAGTGCCGCGCAGTTGCCGCAGAAATGTGAGTCTTCCTTATTCTCGGCGTGACAATTCGGGCATTCCATCGTGCTCCAGCCCTTCCCGCTGTTGGAATGTTATCACCGGGCGAACGGCTGGTCAACCGCGATGGCCTGCCTATTTTTTGTGCCCAAATTGTGTCCAAAATATGTTAGCCGCTTCCTACACACGGGAGAAGTCAGAGGTTCAAGTCCTCTATCGCCCACCATTTGCTTGCCGCTGCATCCGCTTCCCGAAGTTGACCCGGAAGCGCTTACCAACATCACTCCGCGGCCTTGCCCCCGGCGCCCGCTTCACACTTGTTATCCTCAACAAGATATGCCAGCCGCGGACCACATGCTTATCGCTTGAAGCCGACCTTCTTCAGCAGCTCTGTGTACCTCGGGTCTGAGCGCAGGTTCTTGATCCAGGGATCGACTTTGATCCAAAT
>CAZBET010000224.1:0-2938 GCA_964490995.1 uncultured Dehalococcoidia bacterium | reverse complement strand
CCCTTGCCGACCTCGCTTTCTATCGAGAACTCGTCCATCAGCCGCCTCGCGCCGGGAAGGCCCAAGCCCAGGCTGCCCGAAGTACTGAAGTGGTCTTGCATGGCCCTCGATACGTCCTCTATCCCCGGCCCGTTGTCCTCGGCAACAATCTCGATACCTTCCTGACTACCTCTCCTGACGACTCTGAGAGTGATCCGCCCCTTGGAGGCGTAGTTCACTATGTTTCTGGCAAGTTCAGACACCGCTGTGGCGATCATGTACTGCTTAGTCAGGGAGAAGCCAATCGACTCGGCCAACATCATTGCCTCAGAGGGGCCCTGACCAGCGTCAGCCTCGTCAGAGATCAGGATTGTCCTTGCCTCGTTGCTCCCGCTCATCATACCCCTCTTCAGTCTCGTCAGCCCCCTGTTCACCTCGTTCCAGCCCCTGCTCCCCTGGCTCCTCTTCTTCTGGTTCCTCCACTTCGGGCGAGAGCATGCGCTGCAGCTTGCGATAGCCTTCTTCCACGTTCAACGCTGTCTCGACACCCCTGAGCTGGAAACCCAGGTCAACAAGCGATGCCGCGATCGCCGGTCTCATGCCAGTGACCACTGTAGGTGCTCCCAACAGAGAGGTCATCTTGGCCGTGTCGCAGATCTTCTGCCCAAGGAACGAGTCCAGTATGTTCACTCCGGAAACGTCGACGATTACGCCCTTTGCCCCTGTGCTGGCGACGTTGTCCACGATGTCCTTCTGAATCTGCATCATCAGTCTGTCGGTGAGTTCCACCTGGATCGGAACCACCAGACAGCTTCCCATGACGTGCATCGTGACCCGCGACGGGGCCAGTTCATCCTCCATGGAGAACCACTCCTTCAACCTCCAGGCAAAGAAAGCAGAGGCCCTCCACTAGGCCCCGGCCTTCTTCGCCTCCTTGACCTCCCTGACTTCCCAGCCTGTCAGTTTGAAGGCGAGCTGAAGAGCGTCTTTCAGAGTTACCCTGGTGACGATATCACTCAGGTCAACACCCAACTCCACGACTGTCTGGGCTATGGCCGGCGACATTCCGGAGATAACGCAGGTGCCGCCCATCAGCCTGCACGCTTTCACTATTTTTATCAGGTGATTCGCCACGCCGGTATCTACGCTGGCTACCCCCATGATGTCCAGTATGACGGACCTGGCGCCTGTCTGCATGAGCTTCTGGAGAATCGCTTCCATTGCCTCCTGAGCCCGCTTCGAATCTATCACGCCGTACATCGGGACCAGCAGGACACTATCCCAGAGTATGATGACGGATGTTCGCCCTGCTGGCTTCCTCTCCTCCGGAACTGCCAGCTTCTCCTCCCGCGCCGCTGCCAGGTTCTTCTCTTGCAGCATTCGGTGCCCCCTTTCAGTCATGAACGCCTGCGCGCCAGTGGCAGGGGTTACTAGGGTAACATGAGCTACTAGACTTTAGTATATTTGCGGAGGGATTGCAATACCTTTTCGAGGATAGCTCCACATGTGCCAATTTGCCCTGTGACTGAGACACGTTCATGGTGTCTGTGGCAAGCGCCGCGAGCCCGCCGAACAGCTCCGAGCATCGACACTCTATTCTCATCTTCGCCAAGCTCTACCAGCCATCAGCTCTCAGCTCGGCGGGTTGCGCTTCGCTCCGGCCGCTCTACTTCTCTATCTTCACAAAGAGCGGGAGCACGTCCAGGGGCGCCTCGTAGGTGATGGTGACCGGGCCCTCCCAGACGCGGGTGTTGTCCCAATAGTCCGCCCATCGCCCCTCCGGCAGATAGACCTCACGTTCATACTGCCCCGCTCGCCACACCGGTGCCACCAGGTACTTGGGGCCGAACATGTATTCATCCCACATGTCACGCAACCTGAGGTCATCCGGATAATCGAATACCAGTGGGTAGGCGATGGGGTGCCCTGTCTCATGCGCTTTCACCGCAAGGTCATACATATAGTCAATCAGAGAATGGTGCAACAGCACATACTTGCGGTAGATTGCGCACATCTCCTCGTCGTAGGTCGGCACGGTCGGCATCCTCCAGGGCGCCTGCGCCATCTCCATTAGCGGGTTCATCGCTGAGAACTCCAGCCAGCGTGCGAACACCCTTCGGTCCTTGAAAGCATAGTACCCTCCCGTGTCCGAACCCCAGACCGGATAGCCCATGGTCGCGGTCCGCAACAGGGAGATGATGGAGTTTCTGAGTCCCAGGTCTGTGCCTGGCCCCGCTCCCATGCCCATGCTTCCGGGGGCATCGCCGCCCCAGAAAACCGCCCACTGCTTGTCTCGTCCGTAGCTGAATCGGGAGAACAGCACGAAGTCGTCACCTCTCACCCAGCGACTGGCATCATAATAGGTCTTGTTGACCAGAGAGGGATAGTCGTTGTGGACTTCGAAACCGCTCCGGCCATCAGACCAGCGATTGTCACGATGCGAGGGAGTGAATTCCGCGCCTCTGTCCAGCTTCCAGCCGTCTACCCCCCAGCGCTGCATAAAGGTCTCGATCTTGTTCTCGTGCCATGCTCCCGCCTCAGGGTTCGTGTAGTCCAGACAACGGTCGCTGCCCGCCACGAGATATCCGAGTGCTTCTGCCTCCTCGCCGAACTCACCCAGCGCCCATGGCGCTCCCCAGACTATCACCTTCCAGCCTCGCTTATGCAGCGATTCAAGCATTCTATCGGGGTTGGGAAATCTCTCCATGTCCCAGTTGAAGTTACCATACCCGAACGTACCTTCAGCCCACGGCCTGTCGATGATCAACACCCCGGCAGGCATGCCCAGCTTCTCATACATCGTGATATCTTCCACCACCTCGGCGTTCATCGCTACACCGTCGAACTCCGCATATTCGCCCTTGGTGTTTTCATCCCGCCAGCAGAAGTTATTGAATACCCATTTGGGTGGAAGCAGGGGGCGCCCGCTATAGGCTGTATACCGGTCCAGCACTGCCGT
>CAZBET010000223.1:0-2962 GCA_964490995.1 uncultured Dehalococcoidia bacterium | reverse complement strand
TTGCCGGCAACTACCTGTCCAAGGTGCTGGGCAACAGGAAGCTGGGCAACAAGGTGATACTGACCGGAGCGGTCTTCTACAACGATGCCGTCGTGTCCGCCTTCAGGAGGGCGCTCGAAGGCAAGACCACGCTTGTGCCTGAGCACAAGGAGGTCAGCGGAGCGATAGGCGCGGCGCTTCTGGCGAAGGAGGCGATGGACGGGAAGCCATCCGGGTTCAAGGGGTTCCAGAAGGTGGTTGACAGCACATACAAGCTTTCAACCTTCATCTGCAAGAAATGCGACAACAACTGCACCATAAGCCGACTGGAGATACCCGGCGAGAAGGCCACGTTCTACGGCAGCAGATGCGACCTGTTCGACAGCACCATCAGCCGTGAGCGGATGGAGACAGCCTTCGACGAGCGGGAAAGGCTGCTGCTCAAGGGCTTGAAGCAGGGCGAGGGCAGGGGGCCGTCGGTGGGGATTCCCAGGGCGCTGCTGGTGTATGACTATGCGCCTTTCCTGATAGCTTTCCTCAACGAGTTGGGGGCGAAGGTCGCTCTTTCGAGCAAGACCAACAACAAGATCGTGGAGAACTCGGTCGAATTGAGCTACAGCGATAGCTGCTTCCCGCTCAAGCTGCTTCATGGGCACGCCGCAAGCCTGACCGATGTGGACTACATCCTCTATCCCTGTGGGATACGCATGGGCTTGAAGGAGGGCGATGAGAACCAGAAGTACTCGTGCCCTCTCGTGCAGGCGTCGCCGTTCATCATACGCCAGGCTCTGGGGCTGGGAAAGAGGCTGCTGATCCCGATAATCGACCTCAGCAGGGGCGATGAGGATGTGGTCAACAACTTCGCGAACGTGGCCGCCCAGATGGGTTTCAGCAGGAGGCGGGGGAGGGAAGCCGCGCTGGCCGGTCTCAAAGCCAAGCGCGAGTTCGAGGAAGCGCAGGTCGAGGCCGGGAGGAAGCTGCTGGACCGGATTCACGGGAATGGTGAGCTGGGTGTTGTGATCTTCGCCAGGTCATATATGTCGCAGGACTCGGGGGCGAACCTGGGAATAGCGGAGAAGCTGGCGCAGCTCGGCGTCGTGCCCATCCCGCTCGATTTCCTGCCTCTCGCCTCGGTGGATGTGAGGCAGTACTCTGACCGCCCTTACTGGTTCAACGAAAGCAAGCATATCGCCGGGGCTGACATCGTCGCCAGAGACCCGCAGTTGTTCGGACTGGTGCTCACCAACTTTGGGTGCGGGCCCAACTCCTTCGTGCTGAATATCGTCGAGGACGTCATGGGTGGCAAGCCGCTGGGGCAGTTGGAGATAGACGAGCACGCAGCCGAAGCGGGCCTTGTCACTCGTCTGGAAGCCTTCGTGGACACTATCAGGGGCTTCGCGGTCTCGGGCCGGGCAGGCGAGTACCCGGTCCGGACGAGGGACATCCGCAGGGCCGCGTGCGCAAGAATTGGTGAAGGCAAGGTGATTCTGGTTCCGAGGATGTGCGCCGGGGCCGAGGTGCTTGCCGCGGCGATGCAGGCGTTCGGAGTCAACGCGGTTGTGTTGCCCGAGCAGGACGAACGGAATCTCCTCTACAGCAACAAGGTCACGTCGGGCAAGGAGTGCCTGCCGTATCGGGTGACTCTAGGGGACTTCATGAAGTTCTTCTATGAGAACGACCGCTACGGGATTGATCCCAAGGACGTTGAGGGCTTCATGGCGAGCGCCTACGGCCCCTGCCGTTTCGGCAAGTACGCTGTGGAACATGCCAGGATACTCCGTGAGCTTGGCTTCGACCTGGCCATACGGACGACTGTGTCGAACGACGGGTATCATGACTTGAAGCTCGGCCCGGGGTTCGAGCGACTGGCCTGGAAAGGCATTGTTGCCGTTGACTGTCTGGAGAAGTTGCTGTGGCGCACGCGCCCTTACGAGGTGGGCGGGGGGGCCGCGGAAGCGCTGTTTCATGACTACCTGCTAAGGATAGCGGAACGCGTTCGCAGCCAGGAGGCTCTCGACGATGTGCTGACGGAGGCGACCGCGGGATTCAGGTCGCTGATCGATTCCGACCAGCCCAGGAGGCCGCTGGTGGGGATCAATGGTGAGATATTCCTGCGGTCGAACACGTTCAGCAACAGCAACCTGGTGAAGGACTGCGAGAGGGCCGGGCTCGAGGTCATCGTGTCGCCAATTGGAGAATGGCTCAAGTACATTACGCACCGGAATATCGAGGATGGCGTCAGGGACAGGGAATGGAAGAAGATCTTCGCGGGATACATCAGGAGATTCGTGCTGACCCGCGACGAGAACTCGGTTACCAGGAATTTCGGCGACCTGATACAGGCAAAGGAGCCGGCGACGACCGACCTTCTGAGGCTGTCCCGGGAGTATCTCTCTCCCAAGTGCGGCAGCGAGGCGGTGCTGAGCATAGGAGCCGGCGTCGACTGGATGGAGAATCCCGCGTTCGCCGGTGTGATATCGGTCATGCCGCACGGCTGCATGCCCGGAGGCATCGTGGCGGCCATCTCGGAGAAGCTCAGCGCCGAGTATGGGAAACCGTGGATCAGCCTGACCTATGACGGCTTCGTTGAGACGAACAACCAGGCGAAGATCAACAACTTCGCCGAAGTCATCAAGTTCTGCAGCAAAGACAAGCAGCAGGCGCGCCGCTAGGCGCGAGCCGCCCCCACCATGCAGACGGGGCGATTGCTTCGCCTCGTCCTTCACTCTGTGAAGGACGACGGTCTCGCAAAGACACCTAGCCGGGTAGGGGCACGGTGCACCGTGCCCCTACTTCATGGCGGCAGGGGCTCGATCCGCCCCCCGTTCACCCTGAACCTCACGGCCTTCTCCAGAAAGGCCGGGTCGAACGGCTCAAGCTCCGTCGTCGTCATGAGCACCTGCTGATAGGCAGAAACAGAGGACAGGAGGTGCTGGCGGCGGCGGGCATCCAGCTCTGAGAGGACATCGTCCAGCAGCAGCAC
>CAZBET010000222.1:0-3002 GCA_964490995.1 uncultured Dehalococcoidia bacterium | reverse complement strand
CCCTGGGTGATGGACCTCAACGCGATGGCGTACTTCAGCATTTCTGCCAGGGGAGCCTGAGCATCGATCACGTTTGTGCCGCCGCCGGGCGTCATGCCCGATACCCTCGCCCGCTTCGCATTGAGGTCACTCATGACATCGCCCGTGAAGCTGTCGGGAATGGTTATGTGGACATTCATGATTGGCTCAAGCAACACAGGCTGCGCCTGAGCTACCCCTATCTTCACCGCGTGAGAGGCGGCGAGCTTGAACGCCATATCCGACGAATCGACAGCATGAGAGCTGCCATCGTATAGCGTCACCCTTATGTCAGTCAGCGGGTAGCCCGCCGTAACGCCCTCCTGGAGGGTTTCGTTGACTCCCTTCTCCACCGCCGGTATGTAGTTCTTGGGCACTGTGCCCCCGACCACCCGTTGCGTGAACTCGGAGCCGGAGCCTGGGGGCAATGGCTGTAGTTCGAGCAAAACGTGCCCGTACTGGCCGTGGCCGCCGGTCTGCTTCTTATGCTTGTACTCCGCGTTGACCGCCACCGTGATCGTCTCCTTATAAGGGACCTTCGGTGTCTCGGTCCGCAGGTCGACGTTGAATTTGCGCTTTATCTTGTCGATGGTTGCGTCCAGGTGGGCCTCTCCGAGCCCTGAGAGGATAGTCTCCGCGGTCACCATCTCCTTGTGCACGGTGATGGTCGGGTCTTCCTCTCCCAGCTTGGCCAGCGCTGCACCCATCTTGTCCAGGTCAGCTTTGGTCTTGGGGTAGACAGCGACACTTATTGAAGGGCGAGGGAAGTCGATCGGTTCCAGGACAAGGGGATGCTCCTTGTTGCTGAGGGTGTCGTTTGTCCCCGTCTCTGCCAGCTTGGCAACGGCGCCAATATCGCCGGCGGCGATCTGCGGCGTGGGCTCTTGAGCCTTGCCCCGCATGATGTACAACTGGCCGATGCGTTCGGCGCGGTTCTTGGCGGCGTTCCAGACGCTGGAATCGCTGCTGATGGTGCCGCTGAACACCCTGAGATAGGTGAGCCTCCCGACGTACGGGTCGGCAGTTGTCTTGAAGACCAGGGCGGCAAGCGGGCCGGTCTCTTGTGCCTCCAGGGTCTCTTCTTGCTGGCTTTGGGGATTCCGGGCTTTGGTCTTGGCTGCTTCTTTTGGAGAGGGCAGGTACTCGCAGATGGCGTTTAGCAGCTCGGCTATGCCTTTGCTCTGAGTAGCACAGCCGGCCATGACCGGGACAACATTGCCCTGCATGATGCCGGCTCGCAGAGCGCGGCGGAGTTCTTCCTCTGTGAGTTCCTGTCCTTCCAGGTACTTGGTGGCAAGGTCGTCATCGGTCTCGGCGACGGCCTCAGCGAGCTCGTCGCGGAAGCTGGCCGCTTTGTCGCGCAGGGCAGAGGGTGCCTCCGAAAGCTTAGCGGCAATCAGGTCGAATACGCCTTTGAAGCTGCTCTCCGCGCCTATTGGGAGTTGAATGGGGACACACTTCTTGCCGAAGATGGTGCGAATCTGGCCCAGGGTCTTGAAGAAATCGGCGTTCTCCCGGTCGACTTTGTTGACGAACACAATGCGTGGCAGCCCTTTCTCGTCGGCGTATTTCCAGACGAGCTCTGTCCCGACCTCGATGCCCGACGCAGCGTTGACTACTATGATTGCCCCGTCGGCCACGCGCAACCCCGCCTTGAGTTCCCCCAGAAAGTCGGCATATCCCGGCGTGTCCAGGAGATTGACCTTGGTGTTGTTCCACTTGAATGGCAGCACCGACGTGTTGATGCTGGTCTTGCGCTTCGCCTCGTCGGGGTCGTAGTCAGAAGTGGTTGTGCCGTCTTCGACCCTGCCCAGCCTGGCGATCGTCTTCGTGTGGAAAAGGATTGCCTCACTCAGCGATGTCTTGCCAGCCCCGCTGTGTGAAAGCAAGACGACATTGCGTATCCGTTCGGCCTCAAACTTCTCCATGATCACTTCCCAAAAGCGTGGTGCCCCTATTCTACTTGATGTTGGCGGGGAGGCGCAACCCGCGAAGCTCGGCCGAAGCCATATTGATTGAACGTGCCTTTTATTGTAAGATGTAGCCGTGAACCGTGGGGCTGTAGCTCAGTTGGGAGAGCGCTTGAATGGCATTCAAGAGGTGGGGGGTTCGAATCCCCCCAGCTCCACTTAGAGGAGATTCGAAATAACGAAACTAGGGCACACTGAAGGCCAGGCTAGAAGTTCTTGATACTGTCCACTCAGGCATGTTTGGTTAATTTCTGCCATAATTTCAATTGAAGTTGTGAAACTGCTACAGTTGTGGGGAGGAGATTTATGAACTTTGCTGTTACCTTTGAGCGAGACGAAGATGGCTTCATTGTGGCCAGTTGTCTTGCTCTTCCTGGATGTCACTCACAGGGGAGAACTAAAGAAGAAGCCATCGCTAACATTAAAGAGGCTATTCAGGGATACATAGCCAGCATGCGTAAGCATGGAGAACCGATTCCTTGTATCACCGAGGTGGAAGAGGTGGAGGTGGCGGTGGCGGTGTAAGTGGCCCGCCTTCCTGTAATATCAGGAGATGATTTCGTTAAGGCAATGCGCAAGATTGGATATGTTTGGGATCATACTGAAGGAAGCCACATGATCTTGCTACACTCATCAAAGGGTAGGCTCTCAGTACCAAGACACAGAGAATTGGGCTGTGGGTTATTGAGGAGTTTGATTAAAGACGCCGGCCCAACACGGGACCAGTTTATGGCTTCACTGCGGGACTAGCCTGAACGCCAGGCTGAACGTTCTTAGTATCGTCCATTCAGCTCGACCAAAGAAGACAGCTCAGCAGGACTTCAAGAGCCCTCAGGTGTTGTCCGCCTCCGCCAAGCCTGAAGACGCTGTGCCTTAGATAGAAGTCCGTCTGTTACTCTGGTCTGGGGGGTTTCGGCCTATGAGACTTCGAGATAAGGTCGCGATTGTAACCGGCTCCACCAAGGGGATCGGCAAAGCTATTGCGACCGGCTACGCGCGTGAAGGGGCCGCGGT
>CAZBET010000221.1:0-3005 GCA_964490995.1 uncultured Dehalococcoidia bacterium | reverse complement strand
CTACACCCCAAACCACTCAGCTTCAGCGAGGAATTCTGACTGTAAAACTCAAGGCATAGCACGCGCTTCAGCAGGCTCAGCGCGAACGCAACTGGGCTGATTGTCCGATCGGGTCAATAGGGGCCAACCGACGTGTTCGCCCCCGGTTGCTCAAGCGGGCAGACACATTGGTCTGCCTCTACAGCACTCATCTCGCACAGTCACCCTTGCGATGTGGCTTCTGTAGCTGCATTCGCGTATCGGCCGAGTCCGTACGGTATTGACGAAGAGGCCTCGGACGGCTATTATATAACTGCAATACTACAGCTATAGAGTAGCGGCATGACCAACGCTGAACTGGGTGTCCTGGGCCTCGTCGCCGAGCAGCCGCGCCACGGCTACCAGATAGAGCGGGTGATCGAAGAACGTGGCATGCGGAAGTGGACAGACATCGGCTTCTCCTCAATCTATTTTCTGCTCAAGAAGCTGGAGCGCGAAGGGCTTGTTGAAGGCCAGTTGGAGAACACCGGGCGCGGCCCAGCACGCAAGGTGTACCGGGCCACCCCGGCCGGGCTGGAGGCCTTTCACATCGCAGTCGTGGAGGCGCTCTCCGTGCCCGAAACCACCCACAAATCGCTGCTGCTGGGGCTTGCCAATCTCCCCGCAATCTCGCTCAGCGAGGCTATCGCGGCGCTGGGCCAGTACATCCACAGTCTGAGATCCAAGATGGAAATCCTGAGGTCTTTCCAGGAAAGCCGCCACGAGCATCCCTACTTTGTGGAAGCCATGTTCGACCACAACCTGACCGTGATGCACACCGAACTGCAATGGGCCGAAAGGTTCATGAAACAGATTCAGGATCGATCCCAAACTGAACAGGAGTGAAGGAAATGGGCATTATCGAAACTCGCCAACTGACCAAGGTCTTCCCGGGTGACATCAAAGCGGTTGATGGCATCGATTTCGAGGTCAACGCGGGCGAGATCTTCGCGTTCTTGGGCCCAAACGGCGCAGGCAAGACCACTACCATCAAGATGCTGAACACCCTCATTCTGCCCACCTCGGGGACTGCGATGGTGGCCGGTTTGAACGTCGTGGACAACCCATCTGAGGTGCGCAAGCGCATCGGCTATGTGGCGCAGGACGTGGGGGTGGACGAACACGCCACCGGCAAGGAGAACCTGACGCTCTACGGCCATTTTTACAGGCTGGACAGCAGAACCATCAGGCAGAGGGTCAAGGAGATATTCGATCTGGTGGGCCTGACCGGCTCCGAGAACAGGATGGTCTCCACCTACTCCGGGGGGATGCGCAAGCGGCTCGACCTCGCCATGGGGCTTGTCCATCAGCCCGAAGTGGTCTTCATGGATGAGCCGACAACAGGGCTGGACCCTCAGACCAGGGCTAGCATCTGGGAGTACATCCGCGACCTGGTCAAATCTAAGGGGATGACAGTCTTCCTGACGACACATTACATGGAGGAAGCTGACCACCTGGCAGACCGCATCGCCATCATAGACCTGGGCAAGATAGTCGCCATGGGCAGCCCCGATGAACTGAAGAAGTCCATAGGCGGCGATGTGGTTACACTCTCACCATGTGAGATCAAGGATGAGGAATGTAAGGAATTCCTCAAACGCACCGAGTCATTGCTCTCGGGCAAGCCATTTGTGACGGGAGCGAAGGCGACCGATGGCGAACTGGCAGTTTATGTAAATGATGGCGAGTCAGCCATACCCAGCATAATGCACCTTCTCTCCAGCCAGGGCATCGAGGTCAAGACGATCTCCCTGGCGCGGCCGTCGCTGGACGATGTCTTCCTTAAGTATACCGGCCGCACCATACGCGCGCAGGAGGGCACACGTACCACCTTCGCTCAGATACAGAGAAAGCGCAACAGGAGACAATCATGATAAAGAACGCTGTAGCAGATACCTGGTATATAGTCCTACGCGACCTCAGGGCACGGATTCGTATGCCAGTGTTTGTATTCATGAGCCTGTTCCAGCCCATACTGTGGCTGGTGCTGTTCACCCAGATATTCAAGTCGTTGGGTGGCATGCCCGGCATAGGCGGAGCCGGCGTCGGCTCCAGCTATCTCCAGTTCTTTGCCCCGGGCGTCCTGGTCATGACGGTGCTGTTCGGCTCAGCCTTTGCAGGCTTTGGCATGCTGTGGGACAAAGATATGGGCATACTGTCCAAGATGCTGGCGACACCGGTGACCCGCGCCTCCATCGTAGCGGGCCGCGTCATCGCCACTGTGATTGTGCTCCTCATTCAAGCCCTGATAATCCTGATCATCTCGACAATCATGGGAGTTCATATAGCGACCGGCGTGCCCGGAGCGCTGTTCGCTCTTCTCCTTCTGTTCCTGCTCGGGCTGGGGTTCGCCGCCTTCTCTAACGGCCTCGCACTACTTCTCAAACGACAAGAGAACGTAATGGCAGTCACCAACCTTCTTACCATGCCGCTGATGTTCCTCTCGTCGATGCTGATGCCGGGTGCCCTGCTGCCCGGCTGGCTCAACGCAGTGAGGCACTGCAACCCGGTGGACTACGCCGTGGTCGGCGTTCGCGACCTGATAACGCAGGGCTACGTCTGGTCCGACTTGTGGCTGTCCCTCGTGGTACTGCTCGCCGTGGCTCTGGTGGGAATAGCCTTCGGAACGTTGATGTTCCGCGCCCGAGCGGAGTAGAAACAGGCGAAACATGCCGGATTCCGGAGGACGCGGACTGCGATGGGGGAATCAGCGTGCTCGAGGTGATTCTCTGCGGCCAGCACTGGGGCGAGGGGTGCCCCAGCTAGGTTCGGGTCAGCAACATAGACAATCAGTAGGGGCACAGTGCACTGTGCCCCTACGTTTGTCATGGGCCCTCTCTCGGACCGATGCCGGCGCTATCCAGTCGTATTAGCCTGGAGCAGATGCTCCAGGCGCGGTCGGAGCATCCGCTCCGACCTACCCCCGGCACGCTTACACCTCCATCGTGCCGCCCGCCTCTGGAAGCCTCACCTCCACGTTGCTGCCG
>CAZBET010000220.1:1531-3007 GCA_964490995.1 uncultured Dehalococcoidia bacterium | reverse complement strand
ATAGTGGGCACCTACCTTTATACACCACTCGCTTTGAAGAAGGCAGTTGACTTCCTGAGCAGGGCCCGGGACAAATACCCGTTCAAGAAGATACTTTCGCGGCCCTACCATCTCCGGGACATCAACAAAGCCTTCGAGGACGCTGAGAAAGGGGTCGTCTCCAGGGCCAGCATCGTTCCGTAGCCGCGGCTCGTCACACTCCGCCTATTCCGGCGTGGACTGAACGAAGCAGCCGAAGCCGTTCGTGGTTCGACGGGCTCACCACGAACGGCGGTGTCGGTAGACTCCGGGCGGGCCCTCTGACAGGCTTGGCCTGAGCCTGCCGAAGGCCTCAGGGGGAGCGAGCGAGCCCGCATTGAGGATATGGCTAACGCGAACAAGAAAGGGTTATCATATGACAAGTCACACTGATGCTTACGCCGCTCTGGCCGAAAGACACGGCTTCGGCCAATCTGAAAGCTACCTTCGCGTGCTCCGGTTCCTCATGACGCCTGCCCAGGCCGCCACGGTAGCGTTACTCCCCGGCTCGCCGGAAGAAGTGGCGCAGAAAGCTGGCACTAACCCCATTGCGGTGAAGAAGGACCTCGAGGAGCTGCACCGCAAGGGCGTTGTCGTACCCAAGGACTACAAGAACCCCGATTCATTCATGTTCTGTAAATACGCCGAACGCTTGTGGGAAGTGAGCGAGTCTTTGATGGGCCTCGACCTCTACACAGAAACGGAGACGAAGCAGCTCTTTCGGCTCTGGGACGAATGGAAGCAGACCGACTACGCGGACATGACCGCGCGGCGTTGGCACAACCTCAAGGCGGTAGGAATCCAGGGTCTCAGAATCGTCCCCGCCTACAAAGCCATTCTGGATAGCCCTGAGATCCTGCCGCATGAGGATGCGCGCGAGATTGTAAGGCTTCAGCCACTGATAACGGTGGTCTCCTGCTCTTGCCGCAAGCACATGAAGGTTATGAGCAGACCCTGCCGCAAGTCGGACTCGGATGCCAACTGCCTGCAGTTCGCCAAGTCCGCTGAGTACTCCCTGAGCAGAGGACACGGTCGGCGGGTATCGGCGGACGAGGCCATGGCGATCGTGGACAGGAACGAAGAGGAGGGGCTGGTTCATCAATGGGTCAACCATTCCAAGATTGAGGCCGCCATGCCCTACGCGCTGTGTAGCTGTTGCCGGTGCTGCTGCACCGTCTGGCACGCCGCCGACATACGTCAGGTGCCGAACGACGAGGTCTTCGCGAAGAGCCGCTACGAGGCCCGGGTTGCCCCCGAGCTATGCACTGGCTGCCAGGATTGCGTGGACCGCTGCCAGTTCGACGCGATCGAGATGCAGAAGGTCCAGGGTAGGAAGCGCTTGAAGGCTGTCGTCGACACCGAGAAGTGCTGGGGCTGTGGGGTCTGCACGCTGGTATGCGCGCCTCAGGCGCTGAGGATGCACCTGGCCAGGCCAAGAGAGCACATCCCGGCTTGAGC
>CAZBET010000220.1:0-1431 GCA_964490995.1 uncultured Dehalococcoidia bacterium | reverse complement strand
AACAAGGTATTCGCCACTTTCGACGAGGCGGTGGCGGACATACCCGACGGCGCCTCCATCGGCATAGACTCATGGGGTATTGCCGTCACCCCACATAACCTGGTCGCCGCCCTCAAGAGAAAGGGCGTGAAGGACCTGACCATCGCCACGCACAACTTCATACCGGCTGTCCTCAGCGAAGAAGACGTCTGCTTCCCCTCCACCCTTCTGCCCCAGATCAAGAGGCTGATAACGCCCGTGGTCGGCATCCAGCAACTGGGCGCGGGCACCTTTGTGAAAGAGTTCATTGAGAAGGGGCTGGAGGTAGAGCTATCGAGCCACGGCACTCTGGCCTCAAGGCTCTACGCCGGCGCAGCCAACCTGGGCGGCTTCTACAACCCGGTGGGCATCGGCACATTCCTTGCGGACGGCAAGGAGAAACGCACTATCGACGGCAAGGAGTACGTCTTCGAGAAGCCCATAAAGCCCGACTTCGCCTTCATTCGGGCGCACAAGGCCGACAGGCTGGGCAACCTGGTGTACATCGGCACCTTCCGGGGCGACCAGCCCGCGATGGCCATGGCCGCCAGGGTTACCATCGCCGAGGTGGACGAGATAGTCGAGGTCGGCGAGATCGACCCCGAGCATGTAGTGACGCCCGGCATATTCGTGGACCGCATCGTCAAGATTCCTCCGGACGGACTGTGCACGCCCGAAAAGAGGAAGCGACTGATACGCAGTTTTGGCGAGATGGACATTGCGCGCAAAATGCTGTTCCGGCAACTGAACATCGAGCGCGGCCTCGACCTGAGAGAGGCCGCCACGGGTGGCAAGCAGAGGCTCGACCGGGACACCATTGCCATGCGGGCAGCAAAGGAACTGAAACCGGGCGACTACGCCAATCTGGGAGTCGGGATACCCAACCTGTGCGCGTTGTACGTGCCGGAAGGCGTCATCTTCCAGTCGGAGAACGGCGCGCTGGGCTACGGGCCGCTGGTCATGGAGGACCAGATAGAGAAGGCTGAGTTCTATTTGGTGGACGGCGGGGGCAGGTTCACAACGCCAGCTCCGGGCATGGCCGTCTTCGACTTGCTCACCTCCTTCGCCATGATCAGAGGCGGCCGGCTCGTCAGCATTTTGGGAGGGCTTCAGGTCTCCAGGAAGGGAGACCTGGCGAACTGGAATACAGGCGGTGACGCGCTCGGCGGCACCATCGGCGGCGGCATGGACCTGGCAGTGGGCGCGAAACGAGTCATCGTCACCATGGAGCACGCCACGAAGGACGGCAGGCCCAAGATCGTTGACAAGTGCACCTACCCGCTGACAGCGAAGCAGTGCGTCGATCTCATCATCACTGACCTGGCCGTCATCGAGGTCACCCCGAAGGGCCTTGTGCTCAAAGAGGTCGCCCCCGGCTGGACCGCCAAAGAGATCCAAGCTCTGACCGAGCCG
>CAZBET010000219.1:0-3032 GCA_964490995.1 uncultured Dehalococcoidia bacterium | reverse complement strand
TATCGGGGCGAACCTGGCTGATTTCGCCGCCGGAAAGCTCAAGCCCTATGAGCTGATGGAGTCGTTCAAGCAGCACCCCATGGTGGCGCCGCTGATCGCGGGCGGCAAGCCCCGGGAGTATATCGCCCATTGGCTGCCCGAAGGAGGATACGACGCCATGCCGACCCTGTACGGTGACGGCTACCTAATCGCGGGGGACTCAGCGATGCTGTTCAACGCCCTGCACCGCGAAGGCAACAATCTGGCCATGGCGTCGGGCAGGATGGCCGCTGAGACCATCGTCGAATCGCTCCGACGAGGCGACTTGTCGAGAAAGAGTCTGGCCAGCTATCGCGAACGGCTGGCCACATCCTACGTGCTGAAGGACATGAAGAAGTACCGAAGGTTCGGCCGGTTCCGATACCAGCACAAGGAGCTGTTCAACGAGCTGCCCCGTGTTGCCACGTTCGCCGCCAGAGAGATGCTCACGGTGAACGGGGTCAGCAAGAAGGAAAAACAGAGGCTGATAGTGAGGACGGTGCGTAAGGAAGTGCCTCTACTGAAGCTCCTCAGGCTCTTGTGGCAAGGTTGGAGGGCGGTAAGGTGACTACGACAATACAGGACAAGCTCTTTCTGGACCGCTTTGGAGTGGATGAGGAGAGCCACCTCCGAATAGTGGACGGAGCGAAGTGCTTCAACGAATGCCAGGGACAGCCGTGTCTCTATCTCTGTCCAGCCAACGTATACCGAGTAGAAGGTGAAAGGATAAGCGTGAATTACGAGGGTTGCCTGGAGTGCGGCTCGTGCCGCATAGGCTGCCCCCACTTGAACATCGAATGGCGCTTCCCCAAGGGGGGCTACGGAGTCAGCCACAGGTTTGGCTAGAAAGGGTCCCGACGTGATGGACGCTGCGGATGCCGAGATACGCGAGATAAGGATCGAGATGATCACCCCCAACTACCGGCTTGTGTGCGAGGAGGAGGTCATCCTGTTGTTGTGCGACGATATCAGGGCTCGGGGGCTTCAAGAGCCACTCGTCGTGGAGCTGTTTGGCCACCGCTTCCGAATACTTGACGGCGAGAAACGGTGGCGGGCCTGCAAGCGGATCGGCATGGCCAGAGTAAGGGTGAGAATTGTTGAAGCTTCCACCACCGAGCCGGGCCGCTGACCTCGACTCGGAATCCGGGGGATTTGTGCAAGAGCAGGGCAAACCGGGCGCATTGGGGACTTGACAGGCGCTTGATGGCGAGGGATAATTATCAGTAAGACGATGATATTACTCCACAATGGAAGGAGGTGGGTGGAATGGCCAAGGACCTGGTCTGTGGCATGGACGTGAAGGAGAAGGAGGCTGCGGCGACCTCGAAGTACAAGGGCAAGACCTACTATTTCTGTGCGCCAGGGTGCAAGAAAGCCTTTGACGCCAACCCGGAGAAATACCTGAAGCCGGCGGGGCAGAAGTAGCTCGATGGCAACTCAAGCATCGGAAAGAATACGTTGGGTCCAGCAGAGGCCTGGAGCGTGGGAGGATGGATTATGTTGAGCAAGATCATGCCTGTATCGAGAGTAGTGATGATAGTCGCCGTGGTAGCTCTTGTCATTGGCATAGTGTTCGTCGTGGAGGGTGTCACCAAGGCCAAGTGGATTACTGGCCAGATGGCACAGGAGAAGGTGCCTGTTTCCATCTTCGAGGGAAACGCCACAGGCTATGTCGATTCCGCGGCGACCGCCCAGATAGCCGCCGACGTGATAAAGGAGCACCGGCAGAGTATTGCCCCGACCTACCGGGACTTGACGAAATATGGTCGCAAAGGGTATGACCCGACAAACACAGACCCGTACCCGCCAGACCCAACAAAGACTATCGGCCAGGAAATGTTGACCTATACCCAGGCCTTGAACATGGAGAACTACCTGTACATGGCCGTCTTTGCACTCAGTTTCACCCAGATGGTGACCGTGACCGGCGTCTTCATGATCCTCGTGGGGATTGCCCTGGGCGCGGTTTGGATCGCGATACGTCGGAAGGGGGCACCGGCATCGACCTAAGACTGCAACCAGGCAAGAAATACTGCGTTGGGGCGTTCGATTGAACGCCCCAAACGGCAGCCATCATTGACAGCAAGCCTTATGATAGGTAGTAAGCGCGCTCTGATGGCTGTGGTGCCAATTGAGCTCGAAGGTCTTGGCACAGGCGGGAGGTGAAAACGTGAGGAAGGTGTACCTGGATAACGCGGCAACAACACCCATTCGTCCCGAGGTGCGCCAGGCGATGGCGCCCTTCCTGGGTGAGAGCTTCGGCAACCCTTCTTCGCTTCACGATTGGGGCGACGCCGCCCGAGAGGCGATGGAGCAAGCACGGGCTCAGGTTGCCCAGCTCATTGGGGCGAGTGCAGACGACGTTATCTTCACCGCCAGCGGCACTGAAAGCAACAACTTCGCCGTGAAGGGACTTGCGCTATCGCAGCAGAAGAAGGGCAAGCATATCGTAGTCTCGGCCATAGAGCACTTCTCGGTGCTGCACTCGGCGAGGACCCTGGAGAAATGGGGCTTTGAGCTGGCCCAGGTGCCCGTGGACAAGTACGGTGTTGTTGACCCGGAGGACGTGCGGCGCAGCATCAGGAAGGACACGGTGCTGGTGTCCATAATGCACGCCAACGGCGAGGTCGGGACGATAGAGCCCATAAGGGAGATTGCCGGAATAGCCAGGGAGGCCGGGGTGGTTTTCCACACCGACGCGGTGGCGACTGCCGGCACGATACCAGTCGATGTGAAGGACCTCGGCGTGGATGCGCTCAGCCTCGCCGGGAACCAGTTCTACGGCCCGCAGGGCGTGGGGGCGCTATGGCTGCGAAAAGGCGTGCGCATAATGCCACTACTGGATGGCGGCATACAGGAGGGCGGACGGCGCGCCGGCACAGAGAACGTGCCGGGCATCGTGGGGCTGGGAAAGGCTGCGGCGCTGGCGACCGCCGAGATGCAGGGGCGGGTGAAACACCTGATCCCGCTCCGTGACCGGCTGCTGAAGGAACTGCCGGCAAGGGTCGAGCATG
>CAZBET010000218.1:0-3093 GCA_964490995.1 uncultured Dehalococcoidia bacterium | reverse complement strand
CAGCGCCTCCCCGACCAGTTCGAGCATTCTCTTGAGGCCCCAGCCCCTGGTGGCGGAGATCAGCGCGGCGGTCTTCACGTGCGCGCCGATCTGCTCGATGTACCCGCGGATTGCCTCTTCGTCAGCCGGCTCCACTCTACCGCCCAGCAGGTCTATCTTGTTGAGCGCAACAAGCCTTGGCCTGCCGGAAAGGGCGAGGTCCTCGAGCTGCTGTTCGACGGTGCGGCATTGCTCGGCCGCTGTCTCGCTGGCTATGTCCACAACGTGGAGCAGCAGCGAGGCTTCTTCCAGCTCCTCAAGCGTGGCCCTGAACGCGGCGACCACGGCCGGAGGCAGCTTCTGGATGAAGCCCACTGTATCGGTGAGCAGCACTTGCCTGTTGTTGGGCAGCATGATGCGGCGCGTGGTCGGGTCGAGCGTGGCGAAAAGCTTGTCCTCAACGAGGACGTTGGCATTGCTCAAGGCGTTGAGGACACTGCTCTTCCCGGCGTTGGTGTAGCCTATCAGGGCCACGACGGGTATCCCCTGCTCACTACGGCGGTGCCGGTAGAGGGCGCGGTGCTTCCTCACTGCCTCGATTTCCTCCTTGAGTCGCTGAATGCGGCGCTGCACGAGGCGGCGGTCGGATTCGAGCTGCGTTTCGCCCGGGCCCCTCGTTCCGATGCCGCCGCCGAGCCGCTCCAGGTGAGACCAGCGACCAGCCAGGCGGGGCAGCAGGTACTCCTGCTGGGCAAGCTCGACCTGGAGCCTGCCTTCGTGGGTTCGCGCTCTGCGCGCGAAGATGTCCAGGATAAGCGCGGTGCGGTCTATGACCTTGACTCCCAGAGCCTCCTCCAGGTTGCGCTGCTGGGCCGGCGACAGTTCGTCATCGAAGATGACCAGGTCGTAGCCCAAATCCGCCTTGCGAGCAGCAAGCTCTTCGAGTTTGCCTTTCCCCAAGTAGAGCGCCGGGTTCGGGGTGGCCAGGCGCTGCGTCACTGAGCCCATAACCTCGGCTCCGGCGGTGCGCGCCAGCAGGCCCAGTTCCTCAACCGAGCCTTCGATGGACCAGGTGTTGTGCCTCGCCTTGGTCTCGACACCGACGAGGAAGGCCTTTTCGGCCGGGGGCCGAACTGAGACCGTGGTACGCTTGATTTGTCAGCTCCTCTCGTGATTCGTGGGCAGACACGCTGGTCTGCGCCTACGCCGGTTCAGGGCGCGGGAACCGCGCCCCTACGTTTTGCACTTTGCACTTTGCCTTCTGAATTCCCCGCACGGCTCTAGAGACGTGCTCCCCACTTCTCCAATCTTGACAGCCCCTCCTCGAGGCGGTCGTCCGGCGTGGTCAAAGACAAGCGGATGTAGCCCTCTCCGTGCTTGCCGTAGCCGCTTCCCGGCGTGACCACCACTGACGTTTCGTCGAGCAGCTTCGCGGTGAAACTGACCGAGGTGTAGCCGTTCGGAATCTTGGCCCAAACATACAGGCTCGCCTTTGGCGGCCTGGCCCTCAGTCCGATCCCTGCGAGAGTGTGCAAGACCATGTCGCGCCTTCTCTGATAGATGGCGTTGTGCTGGGCGATGCAGTCCTGGTTTCCCAGGAGCGCTTCGATCCCGGCATGCTGGATGGCCTGGGGGACACCCGAGTCAAGATTCGACTTCACCCTCATCAGCGCGTTCACCAGCCTCTCGTTGCCCACAGCCATTCCTATTCGCCAGCCGGTCATGTTGTAGCTCTTGGAGAGGGAATGGAACTCCACGCCGACCTCGCGGGCTCGGCGCGCCTGGAGGAAGCTCACCGGGCGGTAGCCATCAAAGGCCACCTCCGTGTAGGGCGCGTCGTGGCAGACCACGAGATCGTGCTTCCTGGCGAAGGCGACTACTCTTTCGAAGAAGTCAAGGTCGGCCACCGCCGCAGTGGGATTGTTGGGGTAGTTGATCCACATCAGCTTGGCTCTCTGAGCGACGCTGACCGGGACGCTGTCGAGGTCGGGCAGGAAGTCGTTCTCCTCGGTGAGGGGCAAGAAATGGCACTCCCCGCCGGCGAACATGACGCCCATGGAGTAGACCGGATACCCCGGGTCGGCGACCAGCGCCAGGTCACCGGGGTCGATCAGGCAAAGAGCGATGTGGCCGATGCCCTCCTTGGAGCCGATGAGGGGCAGGATTTCCTTGTTGGGGTCGAAGGATAGACCGAAACGCTGCTCGTAGAAAGACGAGATGGCCTGGCGCAGCCGGGGCAACCCCTCGGTCTCGGGGTAGCGGTGATTCGCCGGGTCGCGCGCTGCCTGGCAGAGGCGTTCGATGATGTGGGGCGGGGTGGGGATGTCGGGATCGCCGATGGCGAAGCTGACCACATCTTCACCACGCGCCTTCTTCTCGGCAATCTTTCTGCTGATTTCAACGAAAAGGTAAGGTGGCAAGTTTTCAATTCGTTTCGCTAGCTCCATGGGATGGTGTCCTCTCTACAGGTTTGACCAGGGTGCACACCGGCGGGGTCGAATCCCCCTAACCCCCTTTGCGAAAGGGGGAACTGACAATCCCCCCAACGCCCTCTGAAAAAGGGGGTCCAAAGTCCCCCTTCGGAGAAGGGGGATACAGGGGGATTCCTCTATGTTCCATGGACGTTCTTTCTTTGAATCCACCTCGCTCCGTCGGGTGTCAGGAGCAGGACGTCGATGGGGCCGCCCACATTCTTTGGACGCGCCTGAAAACGCATGGTGTCGATGGTCGTTCGGATGGCATAGATCGAGAAGTCGATGGCATCCTGAAGCGCCATGGCATCCCAGACAATCGGCGCAGGCGCGCGAACTACCTTGTCGTTGCCCTTCTCATCCTTGATTGTCACCGGAATCAGGATGGAGCCGAGGATGTCGCCCTGACCCGACCACGTGGCGCCGTAAGCAACAGAGCCGTCCGGCTTGACGTTCCTCCGTTCGACGAGATTGCGCCCCACATGACAGGAGTAGATGTAGGGCACGCTGACCTTGCCCTCTTTCCTGTATCCCGCAACGTGGAAACCAACATCGGCAGTGGCGAAAGACCTCCGGAAATAGTCAATCAGCTTCCGCGGGATCGTGGTAACGTCGTCCCTGGTCGTCAGTTCCTCCTCAATGA
>CAZBET010000217.1:0-3117 GCA_964490995.1 uncultured Dehalococcoidia bacterium | reverse complement strand
TCTACCGCACCGACCAGCAGGGAACAGTCGAACTGACCACCGACGGCAACCGCCTATGGGTGAAGACGGAGCGGTGAAATGGCCGCGAGAACCTTGTTCTCAATCGAAGGGAGAGCTGTCCTGTCGAGCCCTTCGTCTAGGCCCTAACCAAATCGTATGCCAGCGTAGTCCTGAAGCCTCCCGCTCTCTTCGAACGGTAGAGGGCTGTATCCGCGAGAGAAACAAGGGCATCCGCCGTTTGGGCGTCCTTGGGGAACTGGGATATCCCGGCGCTGAACCCGAGAGGGGTCCCCAGGTCGAGCTTCTCGGCCTTGAGCTTCTGCAGCCATTTCGACCTGATGCGCTCCACGATCTTCCCCGCCCGGTCGGCATCTGTCCCTGGCTGGATGATAGTGAACTCGTCGCCCCCGTAGCGGAAAGCGATATCGGTCTTCCTCAGGGCCGCCGTCAGTGTCTGAGCGAAGGCCTTGAGCACTCGGTCGCCGGTGGCATGCCCGAATTTGTCGTTGTACGCCTTGAATCCATCGAGGTCGACCATGGCCAAAGAGAAGGGGCGGCCGTAGCGCTGGGTGCGGCTCATCTCAATGTCCAGTGTCTCGTAGAAATGGCGGCGATTGTACAGCCCGGTCAAATCATCCGTTATGGACAGCTCCCTCGTCCTCTCCAACAACATTGAGTTCTCGATGCCCACGCCGATTTCCTGCCCGATAGCCACCAGCAGGTCTATGTCGTCGGGAGTGAACTCGCGGCTGGTGCGACTGCCGACGCTGAGCACGCCCTGTAGATTCCCTTTCACTGAGAGAGGAACCGCCGCGAACGAACGTATCTGCTCCTTTTCGAGCGCTTCGGAGACTGACCTGAGAGTTCTCTCACTGCGCACCTGCGACAGCGGAGCATGCTGCTCTTTCCATTGCCTCAAGGTCTGGAGTTCCTTGTCATCCAACTTCACTGCCGACACATTCCTGACGAACTCGTCGGTCATCCCCCTCTGGGCCTTCAGGCTAAGCACCTTCTCAGGTTCATCCAGAATGTAGATGCTGCCTATATCCGCGCTCATCACTTCGACCACCTTCTCCAGCGCGCTGTTCAGCAGTTCACCTCTATCGAGGGTTTCGCTTACCGTCCGGGCGACAGCGTGTAGCGCCTCCACCCGTTTGACATGGTGGACTACGGCCTCTTCAGCCTCCCTGCGCTGTGTGATGTCGTCCAGGAAATTGAGCGTCGCCGGCTTGCCTTCCCAGGTAGTCCTGATGGCGTTGATCTCCACCCACTTGATTCTTCCGGCCTTATCGACGAGCCTGAAGGGGTAGACGTGGGTGAACTCTTCGCCGCTGAGCCTTCTCAGGTGTCTCTCCATCACCATCTGCCGGTCAGCCGGGTGGATGAGCTCTGTGAAGGACATCCTGGCCATCTCTTCCCTGGAGTAGCCCGTTATCTCGACAGTCTTGGGGTTGGAGTACTTGAGCACCTCATCCTGAGCCACCACAATCATCTCGTTCGCGGTTTCCGCAAGGACGCGGTACCTCTCTTCGGATGCCTTGAGCTCCTCCTCAGCCTTCCTGCGCGCGGAGATGTCTCTCGACACCCCCACTATGCCCAGCAGCCGGCCTTCCGCGTCCCGCAGGGGCGATATGGTGTTATCTGTCCATACCGTCGAACCGTCCTTGCGGGTCATCTCGAGGACGAGGTTGCGAGTCCTCCACAGGTCTTTCTGGTCCATGTTCTCTAATGCCAGTTCCTCCGCAAGGGCTTCCATCGCAACCTTCAGGGAAGATGGCGTCAAGAAATCCTCCACAGCCTCGGCCATCGCCTCTTCGAGGCTGACGCCACGCAGACGTGTGATGGAGGGGCTGCAATAGGTATGGCGCAGGTTCATGTCCATAGCCCAGACGACGTCTGTCTGATTATCTGCAACCAGGCGGTACGTTTCTTCCGACGCCCTGAGCGCCGCTTCTGTCTTCCTGTGCTCCGCGACCTCTCTAAGCAGTTCCTCGTTGGCTTTGGCGAGGTCTGCCGTTCGCTCCCTGACTCGTGCCTCCATCTCTTGCTGGGCTCTCTTGAGGGCTTCCTCAGTGCGCCTGCGCTCTGTTATGTCGCGGGCGTTGGCCAGGACCAGAGTCTCGCTCCCCACCTTGACGGGGAAGGACTTCGTCTCCACCACACGCTCCGAGCCGTCCTTCCGGGTCAACCTGTACTCCGTCGGGCCCGCGGGTTGCCCTGACGCTGTCTTGGCCAGGTTAGCGGCCACCTTGGGCAAATCGTCCGGATGAACCAGGTTGATCTGGACGAGGCTTCTGCCAATTGCCTCTTCCCTCGTGTATCCGGTTAGCTCCCCCGCTGCGCTGTTGCCGTCGACGATTCTGCCTTCGAAGTCCGCTAGAAGATAGGCATCCGACGCAAACTCGAACAGAAGTCTGAGCTGCTCCCGGAAATGCTCGAGAGCAGTCTGCGTTTGCCCGCCCTCGTTCGGGGCTGTCTCTAGCTCCGCGACGCGCCGGCGCATCGAGTTCAGCTCATCGCTGAGCTGGTCTCTCGTCTTATCTGAATCGCTCATCCCGACTCTCCTGTTACTGAGCACGCTCCTACTGGTCAGCGTTAGAGACTAACCGCGCGCATCTCCGGCCAAGACGAACAGCCTCCATGATAGCCGCAGCCAATTACGAAGTCATAAAACCCGGGCAAGGTAAGATGTCAAAGTTGTGACATTTCTACTCTGCAAGTGCCCGCCGTCGAACCAGCGTCCTCAAACGCGGGATACCAGCACCGAGCCAAATGACACGCTACAAAACCCCACTTTCTTCTGCCACAGGGAGTAGGGTGGGTGGAGCGCAGCGCAACCCACCAGCCCGCCGGGTGGGGCTGCTTCGCGCACGTGGAGATTGCCGCGCATCGCCCTTCGCGAAGGGCGAGGGTCTCGCAATGACAGGATAGTTCACAAACCATAGGGCAGGGGCTCCGTCCCCTGCCGGACCTCATCTCAGTTGATGGCTGCGGCAATCGGCGCGGTGACTCCAGTCTGCGCTTGCGCTCGTGTGCAGCAATGCTGTACCCTTAAGCATTGGAATGCAGATGCCAACTGTGCGGTGTGACAGGTATGAGCATGAATGAGCCAAACAT
>CAZBET010000216.1:0-3234 GCA_964490995.1 uncultured Dehalococcoidia bacterium | reverse complement strand
AATCGAGACAGGGCCGCTTCAGATGCTGGTGTGCAGCCTCGGCTATGACAGCTACAAGGGGAAGCTTGCCATCGGCCGCGTCTTCCGGGGCAAGGTAGCGCCCCACGACCCTGTGGTCGTTATCGACAGAGACGGTAACCTGACGCACCACGAGGTCAGCCAGGTATTCACGTATTTGGGTCTCGACCGCCTTGAGGTAGATGAGGTACGGGCAGGCGATATCGTAGCCCTGACCGGTCTGAAGAAAGTGAGCATCGGCGACACGGTTGCCAGCCCTGAGCGGCCCGAGGCGCTGCCAGGCATAGACATAGGCGAGCCCACAGTCAAGATGACCTTCGGTGTAAGCACTTCGCCGTTTGCGGGGCGAGAGGGACGCTTCTGCACCTCCCGCCAGTTGAGGGAAAGGCTCTACCGTGAACTCGAAACCAATATCAGCCTTCAGGTGCACGATACGGAAAGCCCCGATGTCTTCCTGGTAGCGGGCAGAGGGGAACTGCACCTGGCCATCCTTATTGAAACCATGCGCCGCGAGGGCTACGAATTCCAGGTCTCGAAGCCAGAAGCTATCACGAAAGTCGTCGATGGCCAGCTTCTCGAACCTGTAGAAGCCCTCACCATAGACACCAGCGACAGATACATCGGCGTCCTGACCGAGATCCTGAGTGAGCGGCAGGCCCGCCTCACCGACATGCGCAATGATGGCCAGGGCAACGTGCGCCTGGAGTTCCACATCCCCACCAGAGGGCTCATCGGCTTCTCCACCGCCTTCCTGACGGCGATCAGGGGAGAAGGCGTCATGAACACGCTTTTCCTCGGGTATGAGCCCGCTTCCGGAGAAATAGAGCCAGACCGCAACGGAGCCCTGGTGGCGGCAGTGCCCGGCGTGGCTGTTACCTATGGCCTGAATCACGCCCAGGGGCGGGGCATCACCTTCATCGAGCCCGGCACGCCGGTCTACGAGGGCATGATTGTGGGGCTCAACTCCCGGGTCCAGGACATTGCGGTCAACGTGTGCAAGGAAAAGAAGCAGACTAACGTCCGTGCATCGACATCCGATATTGCGGTGAAGCTGGTCCCTCCCCTGAAGCTGAGCCTGGAGCAGGCCCTCGACTTCATTCGAGATGACGAACTGGTGGAGGTAACTCCGGAGACTATCAGGCTGCGGAAGAGACTGCTCGCCCAGGACGAGCGAGCCAGGGCCAGAAACGTTGCATATCGCTTGGGTGCGGAGGCGAGTTCGGCTGGCGAGTAGGGGCCTACGCAACGCCCTCCCATACGCGGGGCACCCGACATGCCAAGGCGTGGACAAGAGCATAGAATCAGCCGTGGCGTGCATGACCGTCACAGCGAGGAATGACAACGTGATTCCGGCAACACGGACTAGGACGAGCCCGTTCGTGGTGAGCCCATCGAACCATGAACGGGCTCGCTTCGGCGAGCGCAGGGCAGGCCCTTCGACAGGCTCGGGGCGAATGGCGGACAAGACCATTCTCGTAATACGCAGCGAGCGCGCTGTTTCCGTAATTGCACTCTTCATCTGTCTGGCCGTCACTCTGCTGCTGTGCTCCTGTTTCGCCACCTCGGTGAGCCTTACTGAGGCGGAGGTCGCGGACGACATCTATATACAGGTCAACGAGGAACGGCAGAACGCCGGGCTTGCGGAGCTCGCCAGGGACCACACACTGGATGAACTGGCGCAGAGGTACTCGGCGAGCATGTTCTCAAGCACAGTGGAGCAGCAGAGCGACCTCCAGTACCTGCTGTGCAACTCTTGGTGGAGCACTTACAGCGGCTGGTCGCCCCGGCTCTCTGTGAAGACGGGCAGAGAGCAGGTGGCCTACTGCCTTGAGAACCAGGGGCTGAGGGAGGCGATGTTCAGGAGCGACGCGAAGGCAACGGGGGTGGGAGTGGCCGCCGTGGGGGAAAAGGTCTACTACGCGCAGGTGTTCGACGTTCTGAACGCCCTGAGCGGGGTGGGCGAGCCGCTGAAGCTGCATGAGAACGCCCTGGCGAGAGACCCCTCGTGGCAAGAGTTGAGAACGTTCGTGCTCAACGACAATACGGACGAGCACCAGTATGTGCCGGACTCATTTGTGTGTGCCGATTTCGCCGCCATGCTGCACGACAGGGCGGAAGCAGCAGGCATAAGAGCCGCATACGTGAGCGTGGACCTTGCCGACGGCCCCGGACACGCTCTGGACGCTTTCAACACAACAGACCGGGGCCTGGTCTTCATAGACTGCAATGGTCCCGGCCTCAACATCGCCACTTCAGAAGCGATTGATAGTCGGGATGTCCGAAGTGACTACGACAAGGTCGCCTACGTCTCCACAGGACATGAGTATGGTCTCATTTCCCTCGACAGAGCTTCACAGTTCAGCTACGCCTTCTACGAGCAGCGGGAACAGCAATGGCAGGACTACAAGCAGCAGGCTGAACTCTACAAGGCCAAGAGCGACGCGTACGCACAGGCCCTGGGAGGCCGGACGGTTGTCAGCGACCCTGCCGAGCATGCCAGGATCGAGGCTATGTATCGGGAACTGCAGGCGCTGAGGAAGGACCTGGAGGCCCGAGAAGCCGTTCTGGGGAGCTACCGCTGGGAGCCGATGGGCATCGTCACCAGCTTCTACGTGCACTGGTAGGGGCGAACCAATGTGTTCGCCCCCGCCCAGGGCAGACACGCTGGTCTACCCCTACGGTGTCCCATGTTGGCCGGGGGCCGGTCCTGGGCCCCGTGTAGGGGCGTTTGGCCAAACGCCCTCGTCCCGCCTAGTCCTTCGGCGAAGGACGAGGCGCCGCCCCCTGTAGGGGCGTTTCATGAAACGCCCACGAACCCGCCTGAAGTGCCGCTGGCCATGATTTCCTCTTCCCGAAGGCCAAGGCAAGCGCGTTAGACAGCTCCTCCGGCCTCTGAGAGCCGATCAGAAGACGCTGCCCGTTCGCTAACTGGAGCTGCACCCCCCGGTTGCCTCTGACGTTGTAGGCCTTGCCGCCCCGCCCATAGCGGATACCCCAGCCCCCGTAGTCCTTGATCGGGCTATACGTCAGCACCTCGTAACCCTTCAAATCCCCAGCGGCGATAGAAGGCGCGTACAGTGTCATCAATCGGATGCGTGATGACGCCAAAACTGCCAATCTCGCGCGAGGCTCGGATCGCTGTCTTGAGCGCGAAAAGCAGAAGTGATCGCGCGTGCCCCTGTCCCTGATGATCTTTGTGGATGGCCAGCTGTCCAA
>CAZBET010000215.1:0-3260 GCA_964490995.1 uncultured Dehalococcoidia bacterium | reverse complement strand
CTTCCGAGCTGTACGACCTTCTGCACGGTATACCAAACATCCAGACGGTCCAGTACGACATGATTGTGACCTCAGGAGGGCAGGTTTCCACGACCCACATCTGGCTGAAGGCGCCGAAAAAATGGCGGTCGGATATGTCTGCCGAGGGGGAGTCCCTCACCACCATCGGTGACCTCGATTCTAAGACCATGTACCAGTGCATATCGTTCCAGAAGGTATGTTACGAGACCGACCTCCCGGAGGACTCAGCGCAGCCCACAGACATGGCAGAAGACATCGAGCAGTACCAGCCCCAGGTCGTGGGTACGGACACGATAGACGGGAAGGAGTGCCTCCTTATCCTGTATACGACCGAGGGGTTGAGTAACAAAGCGTGGATATGGAGGCTGCACGCGTTCCCGGTGATCAGAGTGGAGACCACGGGCGGGCCAATGGGTCTCGCAGTCACGGAGTCCAAGAACATTGACTACGGCCCTATCTCAGACAGCGTTTTCCAGCCTCCTTACGAGGTACAGGAGACGCCAGGTGGTATGCCTCCGCCGCCCGGTGGGGGTATGCCCTGGCTGCCCGGTGCGGGCAATATGCCCGACCTGCCCGGTGGCGGTGGCAATTTCCCCGCCGTCCAGTAATGTCCTTGCTGCCCAGTCCGGGTAGCTGAGCCAGTTCGACCCGCGTGTTTCCCCCATTCGCAAAGGGGGATGAAGGGGGATTTCCCTCGGGTAGGGGCACGGTGCACCGTGCCCCTACACCCGTCACAACCGCAAGCGCTCATCGCAGGTAGGGGCGACCAGCCGGTCGCCCCTACGTTTGGCCGCACGTCGCAGGCCCGGTCGGAGCGGATGCTCCGACCTACCCACTGCCGGGGTGATGAAGACGCCCAGGCACTACGCCCTTCGCGGAGCCCTCACTCTTTCCAGGTGCACCAGGAGGATAGCCACGTCCGACGGCGTGACGCCGTAGATGCGTGTGGCCTGGCCCAGCGTGGCGGGCCTGAAGCGATTCAGTCTCTCACGCGCCTCAGCGCGGAGACTGCCGATGCTGTCATAGTTGAACCCTTCAGGAATGCCTCGCTGCTCCAGGAGCCGCACCCGCGCCACTTGCGCCAACTGCCTCTCGATGTACCCCTGGTACTTCACCTCAATCTCAACCTGCTCCACGGCGTCGGGACCAAGCCCCGGCTCACCGAACCCGAGGCCGTTCAGCACGCCGTAGTCCACCTCGGGGCGGCGCAGAAACTCCAGAGCGCTCACACTGCGCTCCAGCGGGGGAAGATGGTGCCCCGCCAGCAGGGAATCGAGCTTATCGCCGGGTGAGAAGTGAGCTTTGCCGAGACGTTTCAGTTCGGCAGCGACAGCCTCCCGCTTCCTCTCGGCCGACTGGTGGCGCTCGTCAGAAACCAGGCCCAGGCTGTGTCCAATCGGCGTCAACCTCAAATCAGCGTTGCCCTGACGCAGCAGGAGACGGTGCTCGGCCCGCGAGGTCAGAAGCCGGTACGGCTCCGTGAGCTCCCTCGTGACCAGGTCATCGATCATGACCCCGATGTAGGCCTGGTCGCGCCGCAGGATGAGTGGCGGCCTGCCCTTCACCTTCAGCGCGGCGTTGATGCCCGCAATGAGGCCCTGCCCCGCCGCCTCCTCGTAGCCCGAGGTGCCGTTGATCTGGCCGGCGAAGAACAACCCGGGAACGACCTTCGACTCCAGCGTGGCCGAGGTCTGGCTCGGAGGCACGTAGTCATACTCGATGGCATAGCCGACGCGCATCATCTCCGCGTTCTCCAGCGCGGGGATGGTGCGCAGCATGGCCAGTTGCACGTCTTCGGGAAGGCTGGTGTTGGCCCCCTGGACATACACCTCATTTGTCTGCCAGCCCTCCGGCTCCAGAAAGAGGCCGTGGGCTGCCTTGTCAGCGAAGCGAACGACCTTGTCCTCTATCGAGGGGCAATAGCGAGGCCCCACCCCGCGGATGAGACCGGTGAACAAAGGCGCACGGTGCAGGTTGGCTTTGATTGCCTGGTGCGTCCTCTCGTTGGTGTAGACCAGATAGCACGGAAGCTGCTGCCTCCACGCGGTGGGCTTGCCCAGGGGATAGACGGGATTCGGCGGAGCCGAGAAAGGTTGTTCCTGAAGCGGGCTGAAGCTGAAGTAGAGCGGCACGTCGCTGCCCCGATGCAACGTCGTCTTGCTGAAGTCTATGCTGCGGGCATTGACGCGGGGCGGGGTGCCCGTCTTCAGCCGCCCCAGCGTGAAGCCGAGGCCCCGCAGGCTCTGGGAAAGGCCGTAGGCGGCGAACTCCCCGGCCCGTCCGGCCGGATACGCGGTCTCCCCCACAATTACCCTTCCCGCCAGCGAGGTGCCGGTGGTGAGGACGACGGTCTTCCCCTCGTATGTCCAGCCGGTATTGGTCTTCACCGTCAGAACGGAGCCATCGCCGCGTGCCACTTCCTCGACCAGCGCCTGTTTGAGGTCGAGGTTCGGCTGCTGCTCCAGCGTGTGCTTCATCGAGATGCTGTACAGCTTCTTGTCGCACTGGGCGCGCAGCGCCTGAACGGCAGGCCCTTTGCCTGTGTTCAGCATCCTGATCTGGATGAAGGTCCTGTCTGTATTCCGCGCCATCTCGCCGCCGAGCGCGTCTATCTCCCTGACCAGGTGCCCTTTGGCCGGCCCCCCTATCGACGGATTGCACGGCATGAGGGCGACATTGTCCAGGTTCATGGTGAGGAGCAGCGTGCGGCGCCCCATCCTGGCCGCCGCCAGTGCCGCCTCACACCCGGCATGTCCCGCTCCGATCACAATGACGTCGTACATCTTCCCGCCTTCAGGATTCTATCATCGTGAACTCGGCGTTGTCGAATTCGGGTCCTCCCAAGGCACGCCGCAGTCCGTGGATGGAATGCGGATTCGCCGTTCGTGGTGAGCCTGTCGAACCATGAACGGCCCTTCGACAGGCTCAGGGCGAACGGGAACGCAGAACCACCGCCGGCACGCCGCGGCACGAGCCCTCCGAATCTGAATTCACGGATTCGAGCTTCGGGAGGAGTGTTGATTCCATGTGGGCCAGATGCCATACTACATCACATAGCATTCGAACCACGATACGGAGGCTAAGGATGGCAGCCAAAGGCAACATAGAGAAAGAGTTGGGATACTATGCGAAGCTGCCCTACACCGTGATCGTTGAGCAATGGGATGACGGCAAGGGCCCCTACTGGGTTGCCAGGATTGCGGAGCTCCCACATTGTCTGGTGCACGCAGACACACCTG
>CAZBET010000214.1:0-3313 GCA_964490995.1 uncultured Dehalococcoidia bacterium | reverse complement strand
GAAGCCAAATCATGGTCCTCGAAGCGGACGTAGTCCAGCCCTCCTACCGTGTGGACGTGCTTTCCGGGTGCCAGGACCTGGAGTAGAAGGGCCTCAGACTCAAGCCCCTTCATCAGTTCTCTCACATAAGGCAGCGCGGCCTCTCCCCTTTCGGAGCCGTCCAAGGGCACGAGAATCCGACCGAACAGCTTAACCTTACCGCAGTCGAGAGGCGGCTCAGTAGCTCTAATGATGAGCAACGGGACCCCCAGCCTGTGAAGCACCCTGTCCACCGTGCTGCCCAACGACCACGGCGCGATGCCGGAACGGCCGTGGCACGACATGACGATGACACCCACATCGTTCTTCCGGGCATAGCCGATGATCTCCTCAGCAGGACGGCCGACCAGCACGAATTCGCTCACCCGCCCTGCTGCAACCTCCCCGAGATCCCTTTTGAAGCGATCGACCTGGCGCTCTATGCTCACCTCGCACATGCTCTTGTAGTCGCTTTCCTCTGGCTCACAGACACCTGCGATGGCCACCTCGGACTCGAGGCCTCTGGCTATCCTGGCTACATGAGGCAGGACTTGCTCAGCCAGCTTCGAGCCGTCCAGCGGCACCAGGATTCTTTCGAACATAGACACCCCTTTCTGGCCCCCCCCTCTGCGGGAACGGGCAGCATATAGCATCCGCTCCAACCTACTCGGTGCGTTCCGATTCAGCGCCAACTAGGTGTGCAGCACGATGAGCAGCAGGTGGCACAAGCCAACTACCAGGATCGTTCCCGGCACAGCGTATTTGAGGAACCTGCCCCATCCGATGGGATGCCCCTCTCTCTCCGCGACGGCTGTCGCCACCACGTTGGCAGATGCGCCGATAGGCGTGGCGTTTCCGCCGATGTCGGTTCCTAGGGCCAGGGCCCAGCTCAACGTGGGCAGGCTGAAGCCCCCTGTCTGGGAAAGGTTGCTGATTACAGGCACCATCGTGGCGGCAAAGGGGATGTTGTCAACTATGGCCGAGGCGAAGGCGGACAGCCAGAGGATGATGGACATCACCACGATGAGGCTGCCACCTGATGCGTTTCCGATGAACCCTGCCAGCCGTTCCAGCACTCCGGTCTCCTCGAGCCCTCCCACGCAGATGAAAAGGCCGACGAAGAAGAGTAGCGTCCTCCAGTCAACTCTCCTCACGACATGGGATGGTGAGCCTCCCTTGATTAGACGTGCGGCGAGCAACGTCAGCACGGCGGCGATGACCCCTATCATAGCAACCGACAGCCCGCTCTGGGCATGGGTGATGAGCAGAATGACGACGAGGATGAAGATGGCACTGTTTGTCCTGAAGAGGTGGGGGTGCGTTACGATGTCCTTCGGCTCAGGATAGTGGGCGCGTGCGTCAGGTGAGGCTTCCTGCGAAGCCCGGAGGGTCTTGCGGCAGCAGAAGTAGAAATAGACCACCGTCAGAGCCATCCCTGCCCAGGCGATCGGGCCGGTATTCATTATGAAGTCGGTGAAGGTATAGCCGAAGGCTGTGCCGATGATAATGTTGGGCGGGTCGCCGCACATGGTGGCGCTGCCCCCGACGTTCGCAGCGAAGATCTCTGCAATTATCACCGGCACGGGGTCGAACTTGAGCAGCCGGGCCATCTCGATGGTCACCGAGGCGAGGAACAGCAAGACCGTGATGCTGTCGATGAACATCGCCAGGAATCCCGAGAGGAGCATGAAGGCGATCAGAATGGGTAGAACCCTGTACCTCACAAGTTTGGCGACGTGAAGGCACAGCCAGCGGAAGAAGCCCACATGACCCAGGGCCTCCACCATCGTCATCATGCCGCCGATGAAGATGATGGTCTGCCAGTTCACTCCTCGCGATTCAAGGGGCTCGTGGCCCGGAATCCAGAACCTGAACTCGATGAGCTGTTGCACGTTGAGCACGTTGACAACTGCGGAGGGGCTCTTCATCACGCCCAGGAAGACGACGAAGATGACGAGGGCGGCGCCGATGAGGGCGGGGGAAGAGCGATGGCCCTTGCCGATGATGATGGCGACGAACATCGCCACGAATATGGCGATGGCAAGGCTCTGGCTGAGGTCTAGCGGAAACATCATGCAAAGCCCAGCGGTCTACATCTGCCTGTCAAAGATAGATAACGTCTTCGGGGTGCTCTAGCGCGAGAAACAGGAGCACGTAGTCCTTGAGGTGGCGCGTGATCAGGAAGTTGTTCCGTACGTGTTCCTTGCCATTCTCCCCCAGCCATCGGGCGTACCCGGGGTTGGTGAGGAGCTGCCTGATCGCGTAGGCCGTCCCCTCGATGCCATGGCAAAGAAGCCCGGTAAACTTGTTCTTGACCTGGAGGGGTATGCCCCCTACGGCAGAGGCGACAACCGGCCTGGACTTCCATAGAGCTTCGCTTACGGTAAGCGCAAACCCCTCTTTGAGGGATTTCTGCACGACGATGGTGGCGGCTCTCTGCAAGGCATTTATGTCCACGTCGCTCCCGGGCGGGATGGGCAGAACATGTATGTCGGGGTCTCCATCTGCTGCGGCCAGTACCTCGCGCAGCACTATGTCGGACTCGGGGTCGTCGGTCGCGGTACCGCCAGCCAGCACCAATCTGCAATCGAGGCTTTTTCTTACAAGCTTGAAGGCCTCGATCACACCCACGGGGTCCTTGAGGTAGTCGAAGCGCGACACCTGGACGATGAGAGGCTTGTCTCTGGGTATCCCGTACTTCGAGAGTACGCTGTCGATGGTTTCCGCGTCCAAGTCTCTGTTTTTGTCACTCAGAGGGTCAATGGAGGGTGGTATGAGGAACTGCCGTATCGGAAGCTGACGCGAGAAGGCGGGGGCTGAGAACACAGCGGCATCATATTGGACAACCCATGGCTGGAGGAAACGCCAGGCGCTCTCGTCGGGCCGCGATATGTCAATGTGGCATCGCCATATCCATCTCTTGCCGAACTTGTGCCTCTTCTCAATCAGGGCTACAGGTTGCGGATCGTGGACAAAGACGATGTCTCCATAGAGTGATAGCTCCTCCACATTCTTTCGGCTTGTGTCCAGGAACGCCTCCATATCCTCAGAAGAGATAGGGGCTTCTCTGCCGTGGAGAGCATTATGCAGTTTCTTCGTCACCTCGAAAAACGCCCTATCGCCCCTAATGACGCTCCAGCGTGCGTCCACGCCGAGCTGATTTAGCAAAGGCACCATTCGGCTGAGTATCTCAGCCACGCCACCGCCGGAGAAGGTGGAGTTTATGTTCTGGATGACCTTGCCCGAGAGCTTGCTGGCCAGCAGCTTGAGGTCTGCCACGGTGCTCTTGCCGACC
>CAZBET010000213.1:0-3377 GCA_964490995.1 uncultured Dehalococcoidia bacterium | reverse complement strand
GAGTTGCCGTTCGTGGTGAGCCCTTCGGCAGGCCTGCCCTGAGCGAAGTCGAAGGGGTCAGGACAGGCTTGTCGAACCATGAACGGCCCTTCGACAATCCTTCGGCAAGCTCAGGACTGAGCTCAGGGCGAACGGGAAGAGAGAACTGCGCCTCATCACCCACCGGGTGAGCCTCCTGAATGTGGACTCACGGACTGGGGCAGGGATGAAAGCGTTGACAGCCCGTGATGGTTCTGAGATAATCCTGGTGTCCGCTGTGAGATTTCCCAATTCTGACGGTGGACGCGGAAGGGGGTATGGCAGAGAAGAAGATGGTTGATGTTGTCATTCGTCCGAAGCGGCAGGTCACATTGCCCAAGGAGGTGTGTGAGCAGTTAGGGATCGGCCCGGGCGATGTGCTGGAACTCGCTGTGGACGGCTCCACGCTGGTGGCTCGGCCGAAGAAAGTAGCCGCCCTGCATGCGTTGCGCGAGATCCGGGAGGCATTCAAGCGCTCTGGGGTTACAGAGGAAGAACTTCAGGAGACGGGCCGCCGGGTCAGGCAGGAGATCATCAGGGAACGCTATGCCGCCAAATCCTAGACCCCGTGTCTTTCTGGACGCCAATGTTATCTTCTCCGGGCTTTGCTCAGCACAGGGGGCGCCAGCCGTCCTTCTGAAGCTTTTCGTCGAGGGCAGGTTGAGAGTGGTGATATCTCAGCAGGTGTTGGAGGAGGTGGTGCGGACTATAGGCAGGAGACTTCCTGAGGCTCTGCCATCGCTGAGGAAGCTACTGCTGAGTGTTCCGCCGGAAATAGCAGAGGATCCCCCACCGGAGGACATCGCCTTCTGGGCTCAGGTAGTACATGCTGATGACGCCGGTGTGTTGGCCGCAGCCGTGGCGGCCCGGCCCGATTACCTGGTCACGGGCGACAGACACTTCTTTGCGAACCCTGGCATCGCAGAGAAGTCAGGTCTGCGGATTGTGACGCCTGCCCAGTTCCTCGAATACTGGGATGATGCGGCGGTGGGTTGATCGACTGGCTTTGGGGTCGTGGCCTATGTTCCGTTTTCTGACTGCGGGTGACTCACACGGCACGGGGCTGGTGGCCGTTGTCGAAGGCGTGCCTTGTAGATCCCTTCGGTCCGAATCCTGCTCGGTGAGCCACCTTTATTTTAGAGTTGGTTTCTGGATAAAAGGTAAAACTCTGCCCTTTGTGTGTGAGGACATGCTTGTGTGCCACACTTGACTTTACAAGGAGCCCCAAATGGCAGACAATAAAGCAGTAGCATGAAAAAGGGCTCAGTTCCCGAAGCTCACTAGGGTGAGGAATGCCGAAGATTAGACAGTTGCCAAATAAGCCCCTTGTTGAAGCGATTCTGGAGTTGCAGTGGCATGTTTCTCCAGAGCAAGGAGACCCACACTATACTCTGTTTCCGGGAAGGCTTTATGACCGTGTCGCATCATCCTACCCCTTTCATGAACCGCTTCCCACTTCTATCATCCCTCAACCCGTGATCCAAAATATCGTCCAACATCGTTTCCGTTCGAAAGAAGACGGTTGGCCCTTGATACAAGTTGGTCCTGGCATCGTCACTCTCAATGATACAGAGAGCTACACTTGGCCAGACTTTGGAGAATGGGCAAAGGAGCTGGTCCAGAACGTTTTCAAAAGTTACCCAAAGCCCGAGGGACTTCGTATCATTAGTCTGCTGCTCCGGTATATTGATGCAGTGGAATTCGATTACAACAAGAGCAATGTTTTTGGCTTTCTTGAGGAAAAGCTAAAGACAAAGATAGCACTGCCGTCTAAATTGTTCAACGATGTGCCAGTGACAGGAATGCCTGTTGGCTTCAACTTTCAAGCCGTCTTTCCAGTTACTCTACCTAAGGGGGCTATCACGGTGCGATTCGCCACTGGTACACGCCATGAAAAACCGTCACTCATCTGGGAGACTGCGGTAATTTCGCGAGGCGCTGACGTGCCCACGATGCCAGACGGCTTCGGCGAGTGGGTAGAAGCTGCGCATAGGCTCACCGACGACTGGTTTTTCAAGCTTATTGAGGGGGGGTTGGAAAGGAGATTTGCGGGTGAATAGCGAGACGCTTCTCTTGGAGGACAAGGATACCTCGGTTACAGCGTTTGGATGTTTGGCAGTCTCTCCGCGCTGGCAAAGGCCTATATATCGTGGGCCAGGATTCGGCGGCGACATATTTACTGGTGCAGTCGTTTTCCTAGGATCCGGATTTGTAATCGAAAGACCCACATCTCCATTCATCACCATTTTCCCTCAACAGCCTCCGACAGTCCCCTTAGACGCTTGGGTAGAAATAGACGTTCGCTTTCCACCAAAGAAAACAAGACCTATGATAGGAAAGCTGATAAAGAGAGGGCGAGCGGAGTTCCGGACTGCATTTGCTGACGAGCTTGTCGAAACATAAAGATTGGGCATAGGCTGAACTTATATGCAATATCCTTGGTACGAGGTGGTCGCAGATAATGTAATTCAACAGGGCGATTTACTCTTTGACTTCGATGTTCCAATAGCTCGGCAGACAGAAGGGGACCGCATTGGTGATATCGAAACCTACGACCTTATAGTTATGACGCAAAGCTGCGATATCCCCAAGGCAAGTATGGAATACCTAATCTTATGCCCAATATGGCCACTTGAACAAGCAGCTAAGTTGCACCCGGATTTTGGCACCCCCGGTGGCAAAGAGAATCTCAGAAAAGGGCGTTTCGTTGCATTCCACCTTTTGAACAAGTGTGAACTCGCAGGGTTCGAACGGGATTTTATGGTTGTCCAATTTGAGCGGCTAATAGAGAGACCTAAGACTTCCATCTACGAGTTAGTTTCCAGGCAAAAGCCTTGTATTAGGCTGCTACCTCCATACAGGGAACATCTTGCTCAAGCTTTTGCTCGGTTCTTCATGCGAGTAGGCTTACCTATTGACATCCCCGCTTTCACAAGGTGAGACCTCAAGTCGGCTCCCCAATAGGCTAGAACAAAGGTCTTCTCGAAGGTTCTGGTTTTACCTTTTATCCAGAATGGTGAGCCATTTGAGATAAAGGCAAGGGCTTCTGAGAAAACCCTGCAGGCTTACTGCGTGAAGTGCCGGAAGAAGGCGGAAATCAAGAACCCGGAGCCGATCACAATGAAGAACAAGAGGCCTGCCACTCAGGACGTGTGCCCGAACTGCGGCACGAAGGTGTTCAAGATAGGCAAGGGCTAGAGCTGGTACAACTACATATCCCGAGGGCCGAGGAGGCGGGGCATTCCGCACAGGATGCCTCGCCTTTTCTCATGGCACCACAAGGACGCCTCAAGCTTGAGTTTTGCAGTCAGAATTCCTCGCTGAAGCTGAGTGGTTTGGGGTGTAGCTTCGTTTTGGTG
>CAZBET010000212.1:0-3387 GCA_964490995.1 uncultured Dehalococcoidia bacterium | reverse complement strand
GGACTCAACGGGCTGGTCATACCAGGCGGGGAAAGCACTACCATCGGCAGCCTGATGAGGGAGTACGCCCTGGCCGATGACTTGAACAGGCTCATCGCCGAGGGGCTTCCCGTTTTCGGCACGTGTGCCGGCCTGGTACTCCTCGCAAAGAAGATTGTCTGGCCCGATCAGCCATCGCTCGGCGTGATGAACATTCAGGTCAGGCGGAATGCCTATGGTCGGCAGGTGGACAGCTTTGAGGCAGACCTCGAGGTGCCCCCGTTGGGTGCTCCGCCTTTCCGGGGGGTTTTCATTCGGGCTCCCCGGATCGAGAGGGTGGGGAAGGGTGTCGAGGTGCTGGCCACGCTGTCCGATGGGAGTCCTGTGGCGGCCAGAGAGCACAACCTGGTGGCAACGGTTTTCCACCCCGAGCTCACCGAGGACGTCCGTTTTCATGAGTACTTCCTTACCATGGTGGACGGCAAGTTCAAAGCTAAGGCGGGGTAGACGGGATGATTCGCTCCCTTCGTCCGGCTGACGTCCTCCCGCTGCTCTTGTTCTTGAGCAAAGCCCCAGTTGATGAAGCCAGGGCGCGGGGCAGGCCTTCCGCAAGGGGGTCGAAGCCGGGGCCGCTCTTCCCTTTGGTGGTGGGCTGTTTCATCACCCAGGAGAAGCAGCACAGTCTGGTTCATGATCATGGTGGACTGATACGGGGGCTGGTCTGTCTTCGGGGCTGCCGTGGTCCCCTCGCCTGGGAGATAGAACGGCTGCTTCTGGCGCGTGGTCACGAGGAATGCTGCCTGGGCCTGCTTGAGATGCCTGGAACCGTGGGCGACAGCATCAAGGCAGGGTGGCTGTACCTGCGGCAAGACTCGACCAGCCAGGCACTGGGCATGGCAAGACAGGCGGGGTTCAGCCAGCATCTCACTGAGCTCCTGTATCGGAGTGAGGAAGGCCCGCGTCCAGAGCCGTGGCCGCGGAACCTCATCGCGAGGCCGAAGCTGGATGGTGATGAGCAAGCGGTGTTTCGGCTGTACAGCGCCACAGTGCCGCTCCAGGTGCGCCGGGTTGACGGGATGACCTTCGAGGAATGGCAGCAGAAGAGGGATAAGGGCGCCTTCCGGGAACTGGTGCTGGAAGACAAAGGCGAAATCACTGGCTGGCTGCGACTCAGGCTGAACGGGTCATCCGCGGAATTCCATCTCATGACCACACGGGAGGGCGCATCGTTGGGGGAGATAGTCGACCACAGCCTGTTTCTCTTGGGCGGCAGGAAGGTGGTCTATTGCCTTGTGGCGGAGTTCCAGCAGCACTTGCGACGCACTCTGGAGGAGAAGGGCTTCCGGCAGGTGGCGCAGTACTCCTGCTTGAGCAAACAACTGGTGGTTCCGGTCCGTGAGCCGCGGCTCGTCCCCTTAGGGGTCTAGGGGCTCATCCAAGTCATGCAGCGAATAGTAACTGACGACCTCGACGCGCTACTCGATGCGTTGCCACCTCATATCGCAGGGCCGGTGCACCGTGGCGGCAACCGCGGCGAGTTCCTCGAGGTCATCATGGACCTGGGGCGTCAGCCGGAGGCACGTTATCTGAACAGCGAGGTGATACTCAGCTCGAAGGAGGTGACTGCCGACGACATTGACTACGTCGTGCGACACATCGGCGCCTTCGGTGACGACAACCGCGCCGGCATCGAGCGCACCCTCCATCGAATCTCAGCAATCCGCAATCGCAAGGGGGGCATTGTCGGGCTCTCCTGCCGCGTGGGACGGGCGGTCTTTGGCACCATAGGCTTGGTCAGGGATTTGGTCGAGTCGGGGAAGAGCAGCCTTCTCTTGGGCCGGCCGGGTGTTGGCAAGACGACCATGTTGCGCGAGGCGGCTCGCGTGGTCGCTGATGACCTGAAGAAGCGGGTGGTCATCGTGGACACCTCAAACGAGATCGGGGGCGACGGCGATATCCCTCATCCCGCCATCGGGCGTGCGCGGCGGATGCAGGTGCCCACGAGCGCCATGCAGTACGCGGTGATGATCGAGGCTGTCGAGAACCACATGCCTCAGGTGATCGTGATCGACGAGATAGGCACTGAGCTTGAAGCTCAGGCGGCGCGGACCATTGCCGAAAGGGGAGTGCAACTGGTTGCTACGGCCCACGGGAATACACTGGACAACCTGATGATGAACCCGACGCTCTGCGACCTCATCGGCGGCATCCAGACGGTGACCCTGAGCGACGAGGAGGCAAGGAGGCGGGGCACTCAGAAGTCAATCCTTGAGCGCAAAGCTCCGCCGACTTTCGACGTGGTTGTGGAGATTCAAAGCTGGGAGCGCGTCGCCATCCACCCCGATGTCGCCGCTGTGGTTGACGCCACGCTGCGCGGGCACCTTATCCCGTTGGAGGTGAGGTGGTTCGAAAACGGCGAGGTCAAGAGCGAGAAGAGGCTACCCTCCGTTGCCGCTGAGCCCGTTGCCGAGACAAAGCCAGCCTGGGGTGGAGCGCCCAAGCACATTATGCCCTTCGGAATCAATCGCGTCCGGCTCGAGGAGAGCATTAGAAGGATGAGGCTGCCCGTCGCGGTGGTCAGCGACCTCGGTGAAGCCGACCTGCTGATGACCTCGAAGAGCCACTACCGCAGGCAGTCGCAGGTGCTCAGGGATGCGGAGGGCAAGGGCGTTCCCATATATGTCATCAGGAGCGACAAGGCTTCGCAGATGGAGCAGGGCCTGGCGAACATCTATCGCGTTGAGGAGCGCTCCAACTCGGTGGCCCTGGCGCTGAGGGAGGCGGAGGAGGCCGTAGAGGAGATTCAGAAGACCAGGCAGATGGTGGAACTGAATCCCCAGAACGCCTTCATCCGTCGCCTCCAGCATCAACTGGCGGAGAAGTACCACCTGGCGACGAGGAGCACCGGCAAGGCGCCTCGGCGGCGGGTATGCATCTACCCCAACAACGGGGGCGCCAGCGGCGTGTAACTGCATTGTTCTTTCCGATCCCCCCCATCGCTTCCTCTATCAGCAACCATAGTCTCAAGAGGCTTACTTGATGTGCCGTCTACAGAAGCTATCCCTGGCCTGAACGAAGCGGAATACCCGCAGCGAATCTACATAGTAGCGCAAGGGGATTCCATAGGTACGCATTAGAACTTCAGCAGCCCTGATGTGAGCCCAGGTTGTTTCCTGCTCAAAGAAGTCGGCATAGAGGAGTTTCCGACTGAGATTATCTAAAGAAGTGATTAAGACCCACCTCTCTTTGGCATAAGGTGACCACCTGTGATGGGAAGCATCGTGAAACCTTCAGGCTCATCTTGCGTTAGAAATCGGCCTCCCCTCCAGGCTCATCTTGTATTGGAATAGACTCAGGCTTGACTTGCGGCTCGTTTGCCGCTAGAGTTTCAGCCAGCTTCCATCGTTG
>CAZBET010000211.1:1403-3433 GCA_964490995.1 uncultured Dehalococcoidia bacterium | reverse complement strand
AGAACACCTTCGATGCTTCCTGAGCCGTTGCGTAGTCCACGGGCCTGTTGAACGCTACTATGCCGCCGAAAGCGGCCACGGTGTCCCCGGAGAAGGCGCGTTTGTAGGCCTCGGTCAGGCTATCGTGGGACGCCAGCCCGCAGGGATTGGTGTGTTTGATGACCGCAACCGTGGGCGCCTCAAAATCGCTGGCGGCCCTCGATGCCGCGTCTGAATCGAGGATGTTGTTGAAGGAAAGCTCTTTGCCTGCCAGTAGTTGCGCCGACGCAATGCCGAAAGCCACCCCGCCCGGGACCTCCTCTTCGTAGAAAGCAGCCTCCTGGTGCGGATTCTCGCCGTAGCGTAGGTCATACTTCTTCTTCAGCACGATGGTCATCTCACTCGCGAAGCCCTTCTCGCTGCGGCGCAGGTACTGCGCAATGGCTGTGTCGTAGGCAGCGACGTGCTGGAAGGCCTTCTGAGCCAGCCTCTTCCTCTCCTCCTGCCCTACCGCACCGCGCCGCAGTTGCTCCAGGACCGCTCCGTAGTCTTCGGGGTCAACCACAACCAGGACGCTGGGGAAGTTCTTGGCCGCGGCGCGGATCATCGTAGGCCCGCCGATGTCGATGTTCTCCAACGCGTCATCCAGAGTCGCGCCGGGCTTGGCCACCGTCTCGCGGAACGGATAGAGGTTCACAGCCACCAAATCGATTGGGCCGATCTTGTTACGTTCCAGCTCAGCCATGTGGGCGCTCAGGTTCCGCCTGGCCAGAATGCCGCCGTGCACCGCGGGATGGAGCGTCTTGACCCGCCCATCAAGTATCTCGGGGAAACCCGTCAGGTCGCTGACGCTTTTCACCGCAATCCCCGCGTCCTTGAGCGACTTCTTGGTCCCTCCCGTGCTGAACAGCTCGAAACCGAGGCCCGCAAGGCTGCGGGCGAAATCCACCAGACCCGTCTTGTTCGAGACGCTCAAGATAGCGCGCATTCACCTCTCCTATCAGGTTGCTTCAGACTTCTGGGTGGGTTGGAGCAGGTGCTCCAGGTCCACCCCAGACACTGTTCTCTCTGATGGCACACACCCGGTGAATTCTAAAGGACCGTGACCCTCTCTTTGGCTTTGCTCTTCACCACCTCACCTATGACCGCAGCCTCCGGGACAGACCCCAGAATCCTGTCTGCGTCCTGCGGCGAGCAGATGACGACCATCCCAATGCCCATGTTGAACACGTGGAACATCTCGTCGCGTTGGACACGGCCACGCTCCTGGATGAGGTGGAAAATCGGCGGAACCGACCACGCCTCAGAGCGAAACGCTGCCGCGAGGCCTGAGGGCAGTATGCGGGGCACGTTATCGATAAGACCCCCTCCCGTGATGTGAGCCATACCCTTGATGAGAGGGAGGAGAGATTTGAGCAGTGGATAGTAGCACCGGTGAGGCTCGAGAAGCTCCTCCCCCAGAGTGCGGCCGACTTCAGGATAGTACACGTCCAGCACCGCCCGGCTCTTCTTGTCGACGTCAAAGACCTTGCGCACAAGGGAGTAGCCATTCGTGTGCAGCCCGCTGGAAGGCACCCCGAGGATAGCATCACCGGCCACTATCGACCGGCCGTCGATGATCTTCCCGCGCTCGATCACTCCCACTATGAAGCCCGCCAAGTCGTAGTCTCCCGGAGCATAGAGGCCGGGCATCTCCGCGGTCTCGCCGCCGATGAGGGCGCAGCCTGCATCGCGGCAGGCGCGCGACAATCCGCTGACTATGCTCTCCACCTGCTCCGGCACAAGCTTCCCCATCGCTATGTAGTCAAGGAAAAAAAGGGGCTCGGCGCCGCAGGTGAAGATGTCATTCACGCAATGGTTGACGATGTCGATCCCTACGGTGTCGTGGCGCCCTAGCGCGATGGCGATCTTGAGCTTGGTGCCCACACCATCCACGCTGGAGACAAGCACCGGCTTCCTGTAGCCCGACAACTGAAAGAAGCCCGCGAAAAGGCCGATGTCCGTCAGGACCTCGGGACGAAAGGTGGCACGGGCCTTCTCCTTGATGAGTT
>CAZBET010000211.1:0-1303 GCA_964490995.1 uncultured Dehalococcoidia bacterium | reverse complement strand
CCCCGCACCGGGCATCTTGCTTCTACTTCTCGGACATCTCCTCGCAGTATTCCTTCTCCTGCCCTGCCAGGCGAGGTATCTCGAGCCCAAGCTTGTCCATCTCGAGCTGGACCGGGACTGGGTAGTCTCCTGTGAAGCAGGCGAGACAGAAGGTCTCCCTCGGCAAGTTGACTGCCCGTATCAGACTGTCGATGCTCTGATAGCCCAGTGAATCAGCCCCTATAAACTGCGCGATCTCCGGAATAGTCTTCTGGGCGGCAATCAGCTCACTTCTGGTGGCCATATCCACGCCGAAGAAGCACGGATAACGGATAGGCGGAGCGCAGATACGGATGTGGACCTCTCTAGCACCCGCCCTGCGCAGCAGGCTTATCACTTTGGGCGTGGTGGTGCCGCGAACGATGCTGTCGTCAACCACAACCAGCCGCTTCCCTGACAGCACCTCGGGCATGGGGTTGAACTTGAGCTTAACCCCCAATTCGCGCAGCCTCTGCTCCGGCTCGATGAAGGTGCGGCCCACGTAGCGGTTCTTGAGCAGGCCTTCCGAGAAAGGGAGGCCCGAACACACCGAATAGCCGATGCCTGCGGCAGTGGCCGAGTCGGGGACTCCGATGACCAGGTCGGCAGCGACCGGGTGGTCGCGGGCCAACTGTTCACCCATGGCCCGCCGCGCCGGGTAAAGGCGGCGCCCGCCGATAATGCTGTCCGGGCGGGCGAAGTAGATGAACTCAAATACGCACAGCGCCCTTTTCTCCGCCGTGGCCACCTTGAAACTGTTGACTCCCGAACCGTCTACGACCACGACCTCCCCCGGCTCAACCTCCCTCTGGAACTGCGCTCCCAGGTGGTCCAAAGCGCAACTCTCGGAGGCTACCACCCAGCCACCGTCGAGAGCCCCCAGGCAGAGAGGGCGGACCCCCATTGGGTCACGAACGCCCAGCAGTGTGTCCTTGGTCAGGATCACCAGACTGTAGGCACCCACCAGCCTGCCCATGGCGAACCTGGTCTTCTCGACCCAGTTGTTCCCAGGGGCGGCTGCGATGAGGAAGGCTATGACTTCGGAGTCGGTCGAGGTGGAGAAGGAGTATCCCTTCTCTTCCAGTTCTTTGCGAAGGTACTCTGCGTTAACGATGTTGCCGTTGTGGCCCAGCGCGATGTCTCCGAGCGAGCTGGGGACTCTTATGGGCTGCACATTGGCGACTCGGCTTGAGCCTCTGGTCGAATACCGGTTGTGGCCAATGGCGATGTTGCCCCTCAACTGGTCGAGGATGGGCTCAGTGAACACCTGGGCCACGAGCCCCAT
>CAZBET010000210.1:0-3473 GCA_964490995.1 uncultured Dehalococcoidia bacterium | reverse complement strand
CTCGAACCAGAAGGCGGACATCTGGTTAAGCACGATCCCCTTGTCCGGGATGCCCGTTGGCAGAACGGCGTCAAAGGCAGAGACGCGGTCAGTCGCGATTATGAGCAACTGGTCGCCGCCCAGGTCATAGGTGTCGCGCACCTTGCCGCGGTAGCGGAGATTGGGCAGGTCGGTCTTGAGAAGAACGTCCATCGTCACTTTCCCAGGTTTGGGGAAATCCCCTCTACCCCCTTTGCCAAGTGGGGAAGAAGTCAGTCCCATTCTCCTACCCCAGCCCCACCCGCTGGAGTATCTCGTCGACGTGGCCCAGGAAGTAGTTGTAGTCGAATAACCCCTCAAGTTCGGACTTCGAGAGGTGCTTCGAGACCTCGGAATCGCGCTGAAGCAAGCTCAGAAAGCTCACCCGCTCCTTCCACGACTTCATCGCGTTGCGCTGCACCATCTTGTACGCTTGCTCCCGCGACAGCCCCTTCTCAATCAGTGCCAGCATCACACGCTGGGAGAAAACGAGCCCCTCGGTTATCTCCAGGTTCTCCCGCATCCGCTCGGGATAGACCTGAAGCCCTTTCATGATGTACGTGAAAACGCTGAGGGCGTAGTCCACTACCAGGCAGGAGTCGGGCAGGATGATGCGCTCCGTCGAGGAATGGCTGATGTCGCGCTCGTGCCAGAGGGCGATGTTCTCCATGGCGGTGACGGCATGGCCGCGAACCAGCCTGGCCAGCCCGCAGATGCGCTCGCAGAGCTCGGGGTTGCGCTTGTGAGGCATGGCGGATGAGCCCGTCTGGCCCGGCTCGAAGGGCTCCTCGGCCTCCAGGACCTCTGTGCGCTGCAAGCCTCTGATCTCTGTGGCAAACTTCTCCAGAGAACTGGCAATGATGGCCAGCGTAGTGACGAACTGGGCGTGCCGGTCGCGCTGCACGATCTGGCTTGAGACCGGGTCTGCCTCCAGCCCGATCTTGGCGCAAGCGATCCTCTCGACCTCGAGAGGGACCGTGGCGTGCGTGCCCACAGCTCCCGATATCTTGCCCACCGCGATTGCCTTTTTCGCCTCGGCAAGCCTGTGAGCGTTCCTCCTCATCTCCTCAACCCACAGGGCAAGCTTCAGCCCGAACGTAGTCGGCTCCGCATGAACCCCGTGCGTGCGGCCCATGATGACGGTGTGCTTGTGCTCCAGGGCGCGCTGCTTGAGGACTGCGATCACCTCGTCGATGTCCTTCGCCAGGATGTCCGCCGCCTCGACCAACTGGAGCGCAAGCGCTGTGTCGATGACGTCCGAGGAGGTGAGACCCAGGTGGATGAAACGCCCCTCGTCTCCCAGGCTTTCGCAAACGGACCGGAGAAAGGCAGTCACATCGTGATGTGTCTCCTTCAGTACCTCATCCATCCGTGTCAGGTCGCACTGGGCCTTCCTTATCTTGGGCATGTCCTCTTTGGGAATGACGCCCTGCTCCGCCCACGCCTCGCATACGGCAACTTCCACCTGAAGCCACTTGTCGAACTTGCTCTCGTCCGACCAGACCTTCTTCATCTGGGGCCTGGAGTAGCGTTCAATCATCCGTCCACCCCCTCAGCGTTGGTGTCGCAGCGATGCAGGCATCCAGGCAATCTCCAAACCAAACCTAGCCGCTCGCCAGTTCACGCCGGTAGTCTTCGTAGGCCTTCCCTATCCTATCATGCTTCAGCCCCAGAATCTCAGCGGCCAGATACGCGGCGTTCCTGGCACCCGCCGAGCCCACGGCGACGCAGGCCACCGGTATCCCCGCGGGCATCTGGATGATGGAAAGCAGCGCATCCTGACCTTTCACATCGCTTGTGGGCAACGGAACCCCAATCACAGGGATAGTGGTCCAGCTTGCGAGGACTCCGGGCAAGTGGGCGGCCCCACCGGCTCCGGCAATGAGCACCTCCAGCCCCCGTTGTCGCGCGGTCACTCCAAATTGGCGTGCCTTGTCCGGCGTGCGGTGTGCCGAGATCACGGACACCTCATATTCGACACCCAGTTGATCCAGCACGTCGAGCGCCGGCTGCATCAGCTCAGCGTCCGACTTGCTTCCCATGACTACGCCCACCAGCGGCATGATTACACCTCCCCCGCAGCGATATCCTTCCTATAGTGACAGTTCTCGAAAGAGATCCGGGATACGTTGCGGTAGACCTTCTCTCGAGCCTCGGCAACACTTCTGCCAGTGGCCACCACAGTCAGCACTCGCCCTCCAGCCGTGCAAGTGCCGCCGCGGTCTGCACTGGTCCCAGCGTGGAAAACGAGAACGTCGGATTCGACTCGGTTCAGGCCCGAGATAGGGAGGCCCTGCTCGTAGCTTCCGGGATACCCGCCAGACGCCATGACCACCCCGACACAGGCGTCGCTGCTCCATTCGACCTTCACGCGCTCCAAGGTCCCATCGATCACAGCGCGGGCGATGTCCACCAAATCGGTCTTGAGGAGCGGCAACTGCACCTGGGTTTCGGGGTCACCGAACCGCGCATTGAACTCCAGCACCTTCGGGCCCTCCGCCGTCAGCATCAGCCCAGCATAGAGCACCCCCCTGTACGGCCTTCCTTCTTCGGCCATGGCTCGCACCGTGGGCTCCAGTACTGTCTTGACCACCGAACGGCTCAACTCAGGGCTGAAGAAACCGGGAGGAGCGTATGCGCCCATCCCGCCGGTGTTGGGACCCTGGTCACCATCGAAGGCCCTCTTGTAATCGCGCGCGGGGACGATGGCCACAATCGCCTTGCCATCCGTGAAAGCGAGGAGGCTTGTCTCCCGTCCGACGAGGCACTCCTCAACCAGCACCTGATTCCCGGCATCGCCAAAGACCCGTTTCTCCAGGATGTGGGATAGAGCTTGCAGGGCCTCGTCGGTTGTCCGGGCCACGATTGCCCCTTTGCCTGCCGCCAGCCCGTCAGCCTTGATCACAATGGGGACAGGCTGCCTTTTGACATAATCCCGTGCGTCCGACAAGGACGTGAAGACCGCCTCTCTAGCGCAGGGGATGCCGTACTTGTGCATCAGCCTCTTGGCGAATACCTTGCTCGATTCAATCAGCGCGGCCTCTCTGGTGGGGCCAAAGGCCGGTATGCCCAACCTCTGAAGAGAATCGACGATGCCCGAAGCCAGCGGGGCTTCGGGACCGACCACCACCAGATCCGCCTTGTTCTCCTGCGCCGCACGACACAAAGCATTGACGTCGGAGGCGGGTACGTCCAGATTCGTGGCGATCGCAGCGGTTCCGGCATTGCCCGGCGCCACGAAGACCTCAGCTACCCCATTGCTCTGACGCAGCTTCCAGACAAGAGTATGCTCCCTGGCCCCGCTGCCAACCACCATGACTCTCTGCAAGCTATGCCTCCGTGATTGCCGTCAAGCTTCCCCGCCCGCGCACACCCCCTTTAATTGCCCGCAGTACCCCCCGGGGAACCATGTAGCTCGGGTTTCGTCCTCAGGGGGCCTACTCCCACTCAATGGT
>CAZBET010000209.1:0-3480 GCA_964490995.1 uncultured Dehalococcoidia bacterium | reverse complement strand
GGAGGTTGTGGTCGGCTTCGACCGGCCCCGTGTGGAGCGCCTGTTGGCTGCCAAAGGCGGGGCGCAGCGGCCGCGCTTTGGCCTGAAGGTTGCGGATGCCAGCCGCGTCGCTCAGAAGGTCGGGGCGGTTCCCGTTTTTGGCGCTCTGGTGGGAGCCGTCGCCCCTGCGTCTCCGGGGGAGCGTGCCGGCATCAGGAGCGGCGATATTGTCACTGAAATCAACATGAGGCCCATACGCAACGCCGGTGATCTGGAGCAGGCGCTGGCCAACCTGACCCACGGCAGCAACGTGACGGTTGTCCTTCTTCGAGGCGAGCAGCGGCTTACAGCCGAGACTGTAGTGTAGATGTGGAAGCGCCTTTCCAGGCACGATGGGTCGAGGCTAGAAAGCCTCTCCCACAATTGAGAGCCTCCACGCATGACACGGGCGGCGCGGCACACAGTGGCCCTACTATCGTCCGATACGTTGGTCTATAATGGTAGCCACCCCATTACTCTGCGGGCACAGGACAAAGGAGGACGCTATGGTTGAGTTCCGCCGCGAGTTGCTTGGGCAGATGGACATGATGGAACGCGAGATGAACCGTCTGCTGGACTACTTCGCCGGGTGCAAGCCCCCTCAGGTTCGATTCTCACCGTACGTGTGGGAACCGGCCATCGACGTCTACGAGACGGACGACAGCATCGTGGTGGTTGTCGAACTGGCGGGCGTCGACGAATCGGATATCGAATTGACGGCTGACCGGGAAACGTTCACCGTGCGCGGGTACAGAGGCAAGGCCTCTCAGGCGGGTGGGAAGAGGACCTATTGTCGCATGGAGATCGCGGGCGGTCCTTTTGGCAGAACGGTGAACCTGCCTGTGCCCATTGATACCGCAAGTATGACTGCGTCCTATGAAGACGGCCTTGTTGAGGTGATCCTTCCCAAGGCCAAGGTCAGGACGGCGCAGAAGGTCAAGATCCAGGGCAGCGAGCCGACGTCATAGGGAGGGAAAGGATGTTGCCAGTGACGGAGAAACCGGACGGGAAGCCGACCGAGGTTTCGCTTCCTGCGGAGCTTGCGATCATTACCGGGGGGCAGGGGGTGGTCTTCCCCTCGATGATGGTTCCGCTGGCGGTGGGCGATGAGAAGACCATCAAGCTGATCGACGACGCTGTGGGGCGCGACAAGGTCGTGGGCATATTCGCCAGGCGCGGCGATGTGGAACAACCATCCCTGGAAAGCCTGCATCAGGTTGGCACGGCGGCCAGTATAGTCAGAATGCTGAAGATGCCAGATGGGTCCGTTCGAGCTTTGCTTCAGGGCATGAGCAGGATCAGGCTGGTCGACTTGGTGCAAGTCGAGCCCTATTTGCGAGGGAGGGTCCAGGCGCTGGAAGAGAAGCTGGAGAAAACGCCTGAGCTTGAAGCCCTAGTGAGGAACCTCCAGTCGCTCTTCCAGAAGATTGTCGAGCTGTCGCCCAACCTGCCGGATGAGCTTGCCATCGCCGCGCTCAACCTGACTGAACCGGGTATGCTCGCGGATTTCGTGGCAGCCCACTCCAACCTCAGAGCTGAGGAGGCGCAGGAGATTCTCGAGACGCTGGACGTGCGAAGCCGCATCGACAAGCTCATGGTGTTTGTGAATCGAGAACTCGAGATCCTGGAGCTGCGGAGCAAGATCCAGTCCCGCGTCAAGGACGAAATCGACAGGAATCAGAGGGAGTTCATGCTCAGGGAGCAGCTCAAAGCCATCCAGAAGGAACTGGGTGAGGTCGATGAGCGCACCGTGGAGATAAACGAACTCAGGAAGAAGATCGATGAAGCCAAGCTGCCTCCAGAGGCCGCGAAGGAAGCTGAACGGGAGCTGGACCGGCTGAGCAAGATGCCTCCCCAGGCTGCGGAGTATACCACGTCTCGCACCTATCTCGACTGGCTGGTCTCTCTCCCGTGGGCTATCAGCACCGAGGACAACTTGGACGTGCGCCAGGCGCGGCGAATTCTGGATGGGGACCACTACGATCTAGAGAAGGTCAAGGAGAGGATCCTCGACTACCTGGCGGTGCGAAACCTCAAGAAGGATATGAAGGGTCCCATCCTGTGTTTTGTGGGCCCCCCGGGGACAGGGAAGACCTCGATTGGCAAGTCCATCGCCAGGGCGCTGGGCCGCAAGTTCATTCGCATCTCTCTGGGAGGCATGAGGGACGAGGCGGAGATTCGTGGGCACCGTCGCACCTACGTTGGAGCCCTTCCTGGCAGGATAATCCAGGGCATTCGACGCGCTGGCTCCAACAACCCGGTCTTCATGCTGGATGAGATCGACAAGGTGGGCACAGACTTCCGTGGTGACCCGTCGGCGGCGCTGCTTGAGGCCCTCGACCCGGAGCAGAACTTCGCGTTCAGCGACCACTACCTCGAGGTGCCCTTTGACCTGTCAAAGGTGATGTTCATCACCACAGCCAACCTGATGGATCCTGTTCCTCCGGCTCTGCGTGACAGAATGGAAGTGCTGGAACTACCCGGCTACACCGAGGCCGAGAAACTCCACATCGCGAAGAAGTTCTTGATCCCAAAGCAGCTCACGGAACACGGGCTTTCCCGCGACGTGCTCTCCATCTCTGATGCGGCCGTCACGGCGATCGTCCGGGACTATACGCGCGAGGCGGGACTCAGGAATCTGGAGCGGGAGATCGGCACCATATGCCGCAAACGGGCCAGGCAACTTGCTCAGGGAGAGAGGGGAAAGGCCCGCGTCACTCCTGCCAGGCTGGAAGAGCTCCTGGGGCCGCGCAAGTTCAGACACGAAGTGGCCGAGCGCACCGACGAGGTTGGCGTAGCAACAGGGCTCTCCTGGACGCCTGCCGGCGGCGATGTCCTTTTCGTGGAGGCCACCTTGATGCCGGGAAAGGGCAACCTGACTCTGACGGGCCAGCTCGGCGACGTGATGCAGGAGTCGGCGCGAGCGGCTCTCAGCTATACTCGCTCCAGGGCCTCAGCGCTGGGCATTGACCAGGACTTCTACGGCAAGAATGACCTGCACATACACGTCCCCGCTGGGGCGATACCCAAGGATGGCCCCTCCGCCGGCATCACGATGGCGGTAGCCCTGGTGTCTGCACTGACCAGGCGGCCCGTGAGCAAAGACGTGGCCATGACCGGCGAGATCACACTTCGGGGCAAGGTTCTGCCCGTGGGAGGCATCAAGGAGAAGGTTCTCGCCGCCAACCGCGCCGGGATTAGGAAGGTGCTCCTCCCCAAAGACAACGACAAGGACTTGCAGGAAGTCCCGGAGCATGTCAGAAGCCAGCTCAAGTTCTCCTTCGTTGACCACATCGACCAGGTTCTGAAGGAGACGCTGCGCGAGGCCCCCGCAGGCGCCAGGTAGCGACTGCCACGTACCTGCCGTGTCTTCGCGAGCCGCAGGCGTGGCAACCGCCCGGTCTGCAAAGCAGTCTCATGGCTTGTGTTCCTCGGGGCCAAGGTAGGCGTTCGCCAGGTACT
>CAZBET010000208.1:0-3512 GCA_964490995.1 uncultured Dehalococcoidia bacterium | reverse complement strand
CGACTTGCTGTGTCGCGATTACGTGGGCCGTCCCACCCCCCTGTACCACGCAGAAAGGCTGTCCCAGAAGCTCGGTGGAGCGCAGATTCTGCTCAAACGCGAGGACCTGGCTCACACCGGCGCCCACAAGATAAACAACACGCTCGGTCAGGGCCTGCTGGCTGCCCGAATAGGCAAGCGACGGATAATCGCGGAGACCGGCGCGGGCCAACACGGTGTGGCTGTGGCCACCGTGTGCGCTCTCCTGGACCTAGACTGCACTGTCTATATGGGCGAGGAGGACGTCCGGCGGCAATCCCTCAACGTTTTCAGGATGAAACTGCTTGGCGCGGAGGTGCGACCGGTGTCATCGGGCAGCCGCACCCTGAAGGATGCCATAAATGAAGCTATCCGGGACTGGGTGACCAACGTGAGCACCACGCACTACCTTCTGGGCTCGGTCGTCGGCCCCCATCCGTATCCCATGATAGTGCGTGACTTCCAGTCAATAATCGGGCGTGAGACCAGGGAGCAGATGACGGCATCTTATGGAAGGCTTCCCGACTGCATCGTCGCTTGCGTGGGCGGGGGCAGCAACGCCATGGGCATCTTCTACCCCTTTGTCGACGAGCCAGGCGTGAACCTCATCGGAGTCGAAGCCGCAGGGCTTGGACTTGGGAACGGGGAACATGCTGCACCGCTGGTGGCGGGGACGCCGGGCGTACTCCACGGGGCCAAATCCTATCTGCTTCAGGACGAGCACGGCCAGGTGAAGAATACGCGCAGCATCGCTCCTGGCCTCGACTACCCGGGGGTCGGCCCTGAGCACAGCTACTACAAGGACACGGGCCGGGCAACCTATGTCGCGGTCAGCGACGCCCAGGCATTGGAGGGATTCGGGCTGCTTTCCACGACCGAGGGTATTATCCCCGCCCTCGAGTCCGCGCACGCCGTATACTATGCAACCGAGATGGCGCCCGACCTCGGCAAAGACAAGCTCGTGGTCGTCAACCTCTCGGGGCGAGGCGACAAGGATATCTCCATTGCCGCTGAAGCGCTGGGCATAAGCCTATGAGCAGGATCGAGGACATCTTCGCCAAAGGAAGGCGCAAGGCGCTGATCGTCTACCTGACGGTGGGCTACCCCAACATCCAGACTACGCTTGAGATGGTGCCGCTCGTGGCTGGCTGCGGGTGCGACCTCGTCGAACTGGGGATACCGTTTTCCGACCCCCTGGCCGACGGCAAGACGATCCAGAAGGCAAGCTACCGTGCCCTGCAGCAGGGGACGACCCCGGAACTGTGTCTCGATGCCGCCCGCAAGCTGAAAACACACGTCGACATACCGCTCGTCTTCATGACGTATTTCAACCCCGTCCACAGATACGGCCTGGATCCTTTCTGCCGCGACTGTGTTCGGGCTGGCGTCAGCGGACTGATCGTGCCCGACCAGCCTCCCGAAGAGGGACGAGAACTCGAGGATATCTCCCTGAACCATGGCATCGATCTCATCTACCTGCTGGCGCCGACCAGCACCGATGACCGCATCGATCTTGTCGCAGAGAGATCGCGAGGTTTCATCTATCTGGTCTCGCTGACGGGCGTCACCGGCGCGCGAGATAGCCTGCCCGCGGAGCTGGAGGGCTTTGTCGCCAGGGTGCGCCAGAGAGCCCGCCAGCCGCTCTGCGTCGGCTTCGGGATATCCAACCCAGAAGAGGCGCGGCGCGTGGCCAGGGTAGCTGATGGCGTCATCGTGGGCAGCCGCCTGATACAACTGATCGAAGAAAAGCACCCGGTTCCCAAGGTGCAGTCGTTCGTCCGGAGTCTGAGAAACGCTCTTTCCAGCATAGACGATGACTGCACTGCAGGCCGACGTAGAGAAGGAGGTCTCCTATGTGACGGACCGCTTTGATGGAAGCTTTGAGTTCACGTCCCCAAGGCGACAGAACGAAAGGAGGAGAAGATGGACACAAGGATCCTGCTAACTGAGAAGGAAATCCCGACTTCCTGGTACAATATCCAGGCCGACCTGCCGAAGCCGCTTCCACCGCTGCGTCACCCAGTAACCAAAGAGCCGACGCGGCTGCCGCCACCCCTGTTTTCTGAGGCTCTGAACGAGCAGGAGTTCAGCAAGCAGCGCGACATCGAGATTCCCGAGGAGGTGCGCGAAGTTTACAAGCTGTGGAGACCAACGCCGATGCACAGAGCGCACCGGCTGGAGAAGGCGCTGGGCACTCCAGCGCACATCTACTACAAGTACGAAGGTGTAAGCCCGGCGGGAAGCCACAAGCTCAATACCGCCGTTGCCCAGGCCTACTACAACAAGAAGGAAGGGATCAAGCGCCTGGCCACTGAGACGGGCGCCGGGCAGTGGGGCAGCGCCCTTTCGATCGGCTGCCAGTTCTTCGGGCTGGAGTTGAAGGTCTACATGGTGAAGGTCAGCTATCAGCAGAAGCCCTATCGGCGGATAATGATGGAGACGTTCGGCGCCAAAGTGGTGCCGAGCCCAAGCCCGGATACCCAGATAGGGCGCAAGATCCTGGCCGAGAACCCGGACTCAACAGGCTCCTTGGGCATCGCCATCAGCGAGGCGGTGGAGGACGCTTTCGCCCGCGACGATACCCACTACTGTCTGGGGAGCGTTCTGAACCACGTCCTGCTTCACCAGACGGTGGTCGGCCTGGAGGCCAAGAAGCAGCTTGAGAAGGCCGATGCCTACCCCGACATGATAGTGGGCTGCATCGGCGGGGGTTCCAACTTCGCCGGCGTGTTCTTGCCCTTCGTCAGAGACAAGATATCAGGGAAGAAGCCGAAGCTCCAGATCATCTGCGTCGAGCCAGAGGCATGCCCGAGCGTTACCAAGGGCCCCTACACCTGGGACTACGGCGACGTGGCCGGCATGGCACCGATCGCTCTGATGCACACGCTGGGGCACACGTTCGTGCCTCCGCCGGTCCACGCCGGCGGCCTTCGGTACCATGGCATGGCCCCGATAATCTGCCACCTCGTCATGCTGGGATTCGTCGAGGCTCGCGCTGTGTATCAGATACCGACGTTCCAAGCGGCAGTGCAGTTCGCTCGAGCTGAGGGAATACTGCCAGCGCCCGAGCCAGCGCACGCAATCAAGGTGGTTATCGACGAGGCGCTCAGGTGCAAGCACTCCGGCGAGAAGAAGAAGATACTGCTTGCTCTCAGCGGTCACGGCCACTTCGACCTGGGCGCGTACGAGAAGTACATCACCGGCCAGCTCGAGGACTACGAGTATCCCAGGGAGATGGTGGAGGCAGCGCTTAAGCAGTTGCCGCAGGTGCCGGCGTAGGCGCTTCGACAACATAGCCTGAAACAGGACCCTTCCGTAGGGGCGGTTCGCGAACCGCCCCTACGGAAGCCCCAGGAGCGCGATCAAGAGGGTTGAAGGACTTCGCCAGACGGTCCAGTCTTCCCATCATTTGCGCCGAACGGCGACACGGTGCTAATATAGGCCTGAGGTCAGGACTCGACGTCAGGAGCATCCCACAACGTCATATTGTCATT
>CAZBET010000207.1:0-3514 GCA_964490995.1 uncultured Dehalococcoidia bacterium | reverse complement strand
GTGAGCGCTGCGGGCAAATCCATGTCGCCGTCCAGCTTAACCCAAACGGCGTCGGTAATTCAAGCGCGAGGGCGTGAGTGTCGTGGTGGGTTTCGCTGCGCTGCACCCACCCTACGGTACTTGATTGCCTGACGCCCGAGTCTGGTGAGCGCTGCGGGCAAATCCATGTCGCCGTCCAGCTTAACCCAAACGGCGTCGGTAATTCAAGCGCGAGGGCGTGAGTGTCGTGGTGGGTTTCGCTCCGCTGCACCCACCCTACGGTACCTACGGCCCATGTTCCCCCTTTCGCAAAGGGGGTAGGGGGGACTCGACTTAATCCCCTCTCGAGAGGGGACTAAGGGGTGTGTCGTGCCCGCACCGTCGCCTCAGCCGCCTGTCGCGAAGAGGGCCTCTGCGAACTCCTCGGGTGAGAAGGGGGCGAGGTCGTCGAGCTCCTGCCCGGTCCCTATGAAGAGAATCGGGATCTTCAGCTCATCGCAGATGGCGAGCACGATTCCACCCTTGGCCGTGCTGTCCAGCTTGGCCAGCAGGATGCCGTTGACCTTGACCGCCTCTGTGAAATAGCGGGCCTGGCTCAGGCCGTTCTGGCCGGTGGTGGCGTCGAGCACGAGGAGCACCTGTGGTTCCAGGCCGGCCTTGTCAATCACCCGCCGGATCTTCTTGAGTTCCTCCATCAGGTTGAACTTCGTGTGGATGCGGCCGGCGGTGTCTACTATGACTACGTCGGCATTCCTCTTCGCTGTTTCCAGCGCATCGAAAACCACGGCGGCGGGGTCGCCCCCGGGCTGGTGGGCTATCACGGGCGCTTTCACCCGTTCACCCCATACCTTGAGCTGGTCGATGGCCGCGGCTCTGAAGGTATCGGCTGCCGCCAGTATCACCCGTTTGCCCTGCTCTTTCATGCTGTAGGCCAGCTTGGCGATGTTGGTGGTCTTGCCCACGCCGTTCACGCCGACCACCAGGACCACGCCCAGCTTCCCGTTCTCGGAGAGCACCAGGCCGGTCCCCGGCACGGTCAACAGCGCGGCGACCTCCTGTTTCAAGGCGTCTCTTGCCGTAGCGGTTTCCTTTATCTTGTCTCTATCGACCCGCTGCTTGAGCCGCTGGATGAGCTTGGATGTTGTTGTCACACCGACGTCGGCGGAGATGAGAAGCTCCTCCAATTCGTCCCAGAGGTCGTCTCCGAGTGTGGGCCTGTCGAACAGGTGCACAACCCGGCCCCACCAGGCCTCGCGCGTGCGCTTCACGCTCTGCTCGGTCTTCTTGTCCGATTTCTTCAAGAAGCGAAACACCTACGGCTGTCCTTCTCTCAAGCTTTCCAGCGCTGCACGGGCGGCGTCCATCTCGGCCGCGCGTTTGCTGCGGCCCGAGCCCCGGCCCAGCACCGAGTCGCCCGCCAGCACCTCCACGGTGAACACCCTGGCATGGTCGGGGCCGGCTTGGTCGACAGTGCGGTAGACCGGCGTTATCCTGTGTTCAGACTGGATGACCTGCTGCAGTCTCGACTTGTGGTCGCTGACGAGCTTGCCTTCGACGGCCCGCTCAAGATGGCCCTCCAATATCCGCAGGATGAAGTCTCTGGCAACCTCGAGCCCCTGGTCGGCCAGGACGGCACCGACGACGGCTTCCAGGACACAGCTCAGGTTCCTGGGGCGGCGCCGTCCACCGCTTTCCTCCTCGCCGCGCCCCAAATAGAGGTGCTCACCGAGATTGAGCGACAGAGCGATGCGGCCCAGAGTCTCCCCGCGCACCAGCGCGGACCTGAGCTTGGTCAGCTCGCCTTCAGGAAGCTCCGGGAATCGCTGATATATCTCCTCGGCCACCACGAGGCCGAGAACCGCGTCGCCGAGAAACTCAAGCCTCTCGTTGGATTCGAGCGTTGCGTCGGGGTTCTCGGCGAGATAGGATCGGTGGACCAGGGACTGCTGGAGAAGCAAAGGTTCCCTGAAGGTGACGCCAAGGGTAGCTTGAAGGCTGTTAAGGTCTGTCAAGACTGCGGAACCCGCTACGAATTCGAACCTATGATAGGCTCGCCCCGAAGCGGTTGTCAAGGAAGAACGGCATTCCCCGAGCAGCCATTTCCCCCTTTGGCAAAGGGGGTTAGGGGGATTTGGTCCCGAGGGAATGAGGAAGGGCGTTGTGAAAGCCCTCTGTATCCCCCTTCGGAGAAGGGGGAGAATCTGGGGCGGCACGGGGCTCAGTCGGGGAGCTTCATGCTGCGCAGGTATGCGGCGAACTGGGGGCCGAGGTCGGGGGAGCGGAGGGCCAGGTCAACCGAGGCCTTGAGCAGGCCGAGGGGCGTGCCGGTGTCGTAGCGCCTGCCCTCAAACCAGTAGGCGTAGATGTCCTGCTGCTGGAGCAGCAGCCGCAGGCCGTCGGTCAGTTGAATCTCGCCGCCCTTCCCGGGCGGGGTCCTCTTCAGGTGAGCGAAGATATCGGGGGTCAGGATGTACCTGCCGACGATGCCCAGATTGGACGGCGCTGCCTCAGGCTTTGGCTTCTCGACGAGGCTCAGCACTCGATAGACGCGCTCTTCCACCTGCTTCGGCTCGATGATTCCGTACGCCGCGGTGTCCTCGGGCAGCACGGGCTCCACCGCGAGCACGCTGCACCGGTAGCGGTTGTACACCTGGAGCATCTGCTTCATGGCCGGCACTTTGGCCTCGATGATGTCGTCCGGCAGGAAGACGGCGAAGGGCTCGTTGCCGATGAGGTTCTCTGCTGTCAGGACGGCATGTCCCAGGCCAAGCTGCTTCTTCTGCCGGATATAGCAGATGTTGGCGAGGTTCGATATGCGCCGGATCTCGCGCAGGCGCTCGGTGTCCCCCTTCTGCCTCAGCGCACGCTCCAGTTCAATGGAGCGGTCGAAGTGGTTCTCGATGGCCTGCTTGCCCAGCGCGGTCACGATGATGATGTGCTTGATGCCTGAGGCGACGGCTTCCTCAATCACGTACTGGATCATGGGCTTGTCCATGAGAGGAAGCATTTCCTTGGGCTGGGCCTTGGTCGCCGGAAGGAACCGGGTCCCCCAGCCGGCGGCAGTGACGATTGCTTTGCGAACCTTCATGAATACCCCTTCAGGGAAATCCGAAACCCTAAGTTCTAAACTCTAGACAATTTCGAATGCGCCAAATCTAGAAGGTGCGAGGATTCTACGCTATTCTGCAATTTGAATTTGGAGTTTGCCTTCGACACAGCTCAGGCCAGGGTTTAGTATTTCGGACTTCGGGTTTCGGATTTGTAGCTTGTGCAATAGCACCCGAGAGATTCTTCGCCTTCGGCTCAGAATCACTGTGCCTATCGCCACAGGCACGATAGGGCATGAAAATAGCGCGGGTGCTCTGTCACCCGCTGCCGTTGGCAGGGGACGGAGCCCCTGCCCTATGACCCATGGAATCGGCATTGTCGTGGCAATGACAGGTTGGAGACGGTCCAAACGACGGATGGCGCCAGCTACCACAGCGCCTCCCCGACCAGTTCGAGCATTCTCTTGAGGCCCCAGCCCCTGGTGGCG